>CAYMSY010000060.1:0-12707 GCA_964393195.1 uncultured Alcaligenaceae bacterium
TTATGCGAGTTTGTACAGGCAGTCAATATGCTGTTGGCATTTCAAACGTCCCGATACATGCCGATTGTTTGGAGGCTAAGTTTCCCGACGGCAATCGAGAAACATTTCTCTGCGGCATCCTGATCCTGCGAGCTGCCTGATGCACCGGGCGCACATGGCACTACCTCCTCTTTTGTGAGGTGTAGAGCGACGCGATCATGGAAATGCTGATGATGCCTGCCGTGACAGCCAAAGCGATGCCAATGTCAATCTTGTAAATGTCGAGCAACAGCATTTTCGCGCCAATGAACACCAGCACGAGCGCCAGGCCGTAGGCCAGCAAATGAAAACGGTCAGCCAGATCGGCAAGCAGGAAGTACAGCGCCCGCAAACCAAGAATTGCGAAAATATTGGCAGTCAGCACGATAAACGGATCGTCGGTAATCGCAAAGATCGCCGGAATTGAGTCCACCGCGAAGATGACGTCTGTCGTTCCGATCAAAATCAGGACGATAAACAGCGGTGTGTAGTGTTTCACGCCGCCAATCATGGTCGAAAGCTTTTCGCCATCAAATTGCGTCGTGATTGTCAGATGCTTGCGCAGAATTCGTAGTACCGGGTTCTGTGTGATATCGGGTTCTTTGCCCGCAGCAAACCACATCTTGATACCGGTGACAACGAGGAAGGCACCGAACACGTAAAGTATCCAATGGAACTCGGCCAACAGCCATGCGCCTGCCAGGATCAGGATTGCGCGCAGCACGATGGCACCGATAATGCCAATGATCAGCGCCCGTTTCTGGAACTCTGCCGGGACGGCGAAGTAACTGAAGATCATCAGAAACACAAAAATATTGTCAACCGACAGACTCTTCTCGACCAGATAGCCAGTTACAAATTGCATCGACACTTCATTGGCTGCACTGCGGCCCGAAGTGCCGTTGACATACCACCACAGCAGCGCGACAAAGACGAAGGCGAGCGCAAACCAGAGCACGCTCCAGACAGCTGCTTCGCGCGCTGAGACCTTGTGTGCCCCCTGTTTTTCCATGACCAGCAGGTCGACGGCGATTGCAATCAGGACGAAGACGCCAAAGCCCGTCCACATCCACCATGTTCCAATGGTTTCCATAGGTGTTCCTTGTATGTTTGTTTAGCGCGGGGAGCGCACGACGCTCCCCGTTGTTGTGGTCGGCAGCAGATTCCGAACCGGGGCGATCAGGCGGCGTGCGTTTCCGTTTTTGCCAGCGCAAGCTTCTTCTGGTTCTGCCGATAAATGAATGCGCCGAGAATCGCTGCGGTCAGGATGGCGCCGCTGAGTTCGTCAAACCAGGTATGCGACGGCAAGTACGCGGTGAGAAGTTTTTCATCGAGGATCATCTGGGTGGCGGTCCAGATCAGGACGCCGGCGCCAATGGTGATGATTGACGGATAGCGGTCGACCAGTTTCAGCACCAGCGTTGAGCCCCAGACCATGATCGGTACGCTGATCAGCAGCCCAAGTACCACCAGCAGGAAGCTGCCCTGTGCTGCACCGGCGACACCCAGTACATTGTCTACCCCCATCAACGCATCAGCCACCACGATCGTTTTGATCGCGCCCCAGAAACTGTTGCTGGCAGCGGCGTGATCATCGCCTCCATCATGTGCCGGGTTCATCAGTTTGTACGCCACAGGCAGGAGCAACAGACCGCCGACCAGCATCAGACCGGGAATCTTCAGGAGCCAGACGATACCGAGCGTGAACGCAATGCGGATTGCGATGGCGCCAGCCGTGCCCCAGATGATGACGCGTTTCTGCAGGTGCTGCGGCACGTTGCGCGCCGCGAGACCGATGACGAGCGCGTTGTCGCCGGCAAGGACGAGGTCGATGACGATGATGGTCAGCAATGCCATCAGAAACGTGGTCGAAAGAATTTCCATGTTGGGCAAGTGTTCCGTTAACTGTTAAAGCGCACCCGGTGCAGACACATGCAGCCTCGGCCTTCAGCAAACTGGAGAAAGCCTTCGCCGATATGCCCGCCCGCGACGACGCGTGATGCGGTTCAATGGCGAAGGTCTTGCCTGACAGGCCCGGTTGCGGGCCTGCCCACCGATCCCGGAGTGCGCAGCATGGCGTTGCGCATTCGTATTGACGACATCGGTGTGGGAGCTACTCCCCTTCATGACCGAATTCTTGCATGTCGGGTCGGGAATGCAAGAGAATTTTGATGACTGCTTGGCGCTGAAATGACGTCCACAAAGGACTTACAGGCCGAATAGGTGATTTTGCGACTTTATGAAAAATACAGCGCGAAGCCCTTTACAAACGTCATTTCATTAAAAAGCTGTTAAAAGCAAATAAATGGAACGTTCAGTCTCGAAAAGAGCTTAGATTTATAAAAAGTAACCTAGGAGGACCGCGTGGATACTTTGACCCAACGCTTGCTCAGGACATACACGGGTGTCGTCCACGATGTCATGCGTGATCACGGCCTGGTGCATTTCGTGTTGCCGCCGGAAATTCGTCCGCTTGAGCCGGGTGGGAAGCTGGCGGGGCGGATCCAGACACTTTCCGGCCAGCTGGGAACGTACAACGCCCATGAGACCTTGCTCGGCTGGACCGGATTTCTGTCCCAGGCGAAGTCCGGGCACGTGATCCTCTGCCAGCCGCACAACCACGAAATCGCGCTGATGGGCGAGCTCTCGGGGGAAACGCTCAAGAGCCGGGGTGTTCTCGGGTATGTGGTGGACGGTGGCTGTCGCGACACCGAGTTCCTGCTCGCCATGAAATTCCCGGTGTGGCACTCGTTTTTCACCCCGAAGGATGTGGTGGCCCGCTGGATGCCGTCGGCTATGGATGTGCCCGTTAACATCGGTAACGTTCTGGTCCATCCCGGCGACTACTTTCTGGGGGACCGAGATGGCGCGGTTGTTATCCCCGGTGTGCATGCCGAAGCCATCGTCACCGCTGCGGAACAGGCTGCCAGCAAGGAAAACCTCGTGCGCAGCGGCATTCTGGCGGGCATGGACCCGCAGCAGGCGTACCTGAAGTACGGAAAATTTTGATTCTGACAGCCCGATGTCAGCGCTAACACGCGACTACAGCGCATAATCTGCGCCGATGGCAATGAGGAGCGTTGCCGCACGATCAAATCAAGGAGGATCGATGAACCGATTTAGCAAAGCGGCGCTCGCCGTCGCGACCGTGACCGCATGCGCCGTTGCCGCACCCGCATTCGCGCAGGAAAAAGTCACCGTCTGGTTTACCAAAGGCTTTTACAAGGCGGAAGACGATGCGCTGTACGAAGTCATCAAGAAGTACGAGGCGAAGAACCCCGGCGTCAAAATAGATTTGTCGCTGTACGGCACCGAAGACTGCAACACGAAGTCGGTTGGCGCTGTTGACTCGGGCACGCCTCCGGACGTTGGCTTCTGCACCACCTATGACTTCCGTGTGACCGGTAAATGGGCTTACGAAGGCAAACTGGAAGACATCTCCGACATCGTGGCGCCGCTGTCCGACAAATTCCTGCCGACGACGTCATCGACGACCTATCTCTACAACGACAAGGCGAAGAAGAAGGCGTATTACGCGATGCCGGTGCAGCGCCAGACGATGCACTTCAATTACTGGAAGGACATGCTGGAGGAAGCAGGCTTCAAGGAAAGCCAGATTCCGAATACATGGAATGAATTTTGGGGATTCTGGTGCGACAAGGTGCAACCAGCCTACCGCAAGAAAACCGGTAAGCGCATCTTTGCCATCGGTCATCCGATGGGTGTGGCGGCCTCCGACACCTTCTACTCGTTCCTGACGTTCGCAAGCGCACACAACGCACAGATCGTCGATGAAAACGGCAAGATCGTGCTCGACCAACCGAAGAACCGCGCCAACATGATTGCAGCGGTGAAGGACTACGCAAGCATCGCCGAGAAGGGCTGTACGCCGCCGTCGTCGGTCAACTGGCTTGATCCTGACAACAACGTCGCTTTCCATAACAAGCAGACGATCGCGACTCACAACGCGACGATTTCGATCGCCGCGAAGTGGCTTGATGACGCGAAGAACCAGTCGCTGACTGCCGAACAACGCGCGCAGGCCGACAAGAATTACAAGGAAAACGTGCGCACGATTGGCTTCCCGAAGAAGCCTGACGGCAGCGTGATGACGCATCTGGTGGCAGTGAAAACGGCGGTGGTATTTGCTGAGGGCAAGAACAAGCGCCGCGGCAAGGACTTCCTCGCATTCATGATGCAGGACGAGAATCTGACGCCGTTCGTTGAGGGCTCCCTCGGCCGCTGGTTCCCGGTCACCAAATCGGCTGCACAGCGTCCGTTCTGGACGGATGGCACTGACTTCCATCGCGCCAAGGTCTACGGCCAGTTCAACGAATACACGCAGCCGTTCCAGTTTGTCTACAACTACAAATTCACGATTGTGAATTCGGAGAACGTGTGGGCGAAAGCGATTCAGCGCGTGGTCAACGACAAGATCAAACCTGAACAGGCAACCGACGAGATGATCGCCCGCATCAAGCAGCTGGCGGGCTAATCCACCTGTCCTTCCAACGTCATTCTGGCGTGAGCCGGGATGACGCTACTTCAGCAGGCATCAGCGCATGACCACAGCACCGGCCGCACACAAACGTTTCAATTCATGGCAGATGTGGGGCGTCCTGTTGCTCCTGCCGTATGTGCTGGTGTTTGCCGTATTCGTGATTTACCCGGTCGTGTATGGGCTCTGGATCGCACGTCACCCGCACAGCTATGAACTGCTGTTTCAGGATCCGGTGTTTCCGCGCACCGTGATCAATACCCTGATTTTTTTGCTGGTCGGCGTCAATCTCAAATTTCTGATCGCCCTCGGCCTGTCCGGTTTCTTCGTGCAGCAGAGGCGGTGGATTCAGGCAATGCTGCTGTTGTTTTTGTTGCCGTGGGCGATCCCTAGCATTCCGACCATCCTGTCGTTCCGTTTCATGCTGAACCCGGAGTGGGGGCTGATCAACAGCACCTTGTTCCGCCTGTTTGGCATTGACGGTCCGGGCTGGCTCACCGAACCGTATCTCGCCTTCTCCAGTTCCGTGATGGTGCACATCTGGAAGAGCCTGCCGTTTTGGACCCTGATCCTCATTACCGGACGCCTCGCGATCCCGGCTGAACTGTATGAAGCCGCAAGTGTCGATGGCGCGAGTCGATGGCAGCAGTTCAAATTCATTACCTGGCCGGCGCTGGCCACGCTTTATCTCACCTCCACCATGCTCTCGATGGTGTGGACGCTGGGCGACTTCAACAGCGTTTACCTGCTGACGGGCGGTGGCCCGGGCGACCAGACCCACGTACTCGCAACCCTGGGCATCCGTTACCTGCGTATCGATCAACTCGAGCTCGCCATGGCGAGCATTGTGATGGCGATGCCGCTGGTTTTGCCGCTGGTGATTTACATGGTTCGTCGCCTGGCCGCCGGCGAAGCGAAGCTCGCGCACTAGCGCCCCTGGAGAACGGACGATGCGCAAATTTTTCAATGAAGCCGGGCTCATCCTGATCGGCATTCCGGTGTTTCTGTGGACCGTGATTCCGATCTGGCACTTGGTGGTGCTGTCGTTCTCGCCGCGCGACGATGTGACGTCCGGCACCTGGCTGCCTAGCCAGTTTACGATCCAGAATTTCCAGGTGATCGCCGGGCAAAATCATTTCTACCTGAACCACTTCTGGCAGCAGTTTGCCAACTCGCTATTCATTGCGGTGGTCGCCGGATTGCTGACGCTCGCAATCGCGACCTTCGCCGCGTTCGCCATCTCGCGGCTCAAAGCCCGTGGCGGCAACATCGTGATGAACTTCGCGCTGGCGACGTATCTGATTCCGGCGGCGTTTCTCGCCGTGCCGATGTACAAAACGATGGGCCAATACGGGTTGCTCAATTCGCAGTGGTCGCTGATCCTTGCGATGGTGACGCTGGCCTCACCGTACGCGATCTGGGTGCTCAAGCAGGCCAGCGACAAACTGCCTTATGAGCTTGACGAAGCGGCGATCATGGATGGAGCGACACCATTGCAGATTTTTCGCCTCGTGTATCTGCCGCTCATGAAGCCTTCACTGGTGGCAATCGGAACCTACGCCCTGCTGCTTGCGTGGAATGAATATCTCTATGCATTCCTTTTGCTGTCAAAAGACTCCGATGTGACGCTCGCAGTCGCGCTCGGACACTTTCTCAGCGCCGATGACTCACCGTGGAACCTGCTCATGGCTACCGGTCTTGTTTACGCGTTGCCACCTGCGGCCATCTACTACGCGTTCCGGAATTACATGGTGGGCGGACTGACCGCAGGCGCCACGAAAGGATAATCGGCGCAGGAGGAACATCTCATGCGCATTGTTCACGCTGCGATCGCAGCGCTAGTCGTTTTGTCCGCGTCGGCTGTGGCGCTCGCGCAAACCCCGCAGTGGCCAATCCCCGGAAAGGCGATTCGCATTGTGCTGCCGTTCCCGGCAGGAGGCGCGGGTACGGACATGATGGCACGCCTGATCGGCAAGAAGTTGTCCGAGGAAGTCGGCGTTCCGGTCACGGTTGACAACAAACCCGGTGCTTCCACCCTGATAGGGGCGCAGGATGTTGCGAAATCCGCCCCCGATGGGCACACGCTTTTCTACACAATTGTCATCACTCACACACAAAATCCGCATCTGTTCGCCAAGCTGCCGTATGACCCGTTCAAGGACTTCACGCCACTGTCGCAGGTCGCGCGGTCCGCGACCGTCCTGATTGCGGGCAAGGACGCCCCTTTCAACGATTTGAAGGGAATGATTGCCTACGCCAGAACGAATCCCGGCAAGCTGAATGTAGCCTCGTACAGTCCGGGATCGACATCGCACATCAACGCCGAAATGCTGCGTATCGCGTCCGGTGTTGACATGGTGCACGTGCCGTACAAGGGGATCGCGGACGCGCAGAAAGGACTGCTTTCGAACGAAGTCCAACTGTATTTCGATGGCACCGCGAGTGCAGTGACCGCGATCAAGGCAGGTACCGCAAAAGGAATCGCTGCAGCGACCGACAAGCGCATTCCGGTCCTGCCTGACCTGCCGACCATTGCTGAACAGGGTGTTCAGGGCATCGACATCGTTGGCTGGCAAGGTTTCTTCGGTCCCGGTGGCATGCATCCTGATGTTGCAAAGAAAATTTCCGCAGCTCTTGCAAAAATTGTGAAGACCGAAGAGATCAGTAATCTCATCAAGAATCAGGGCAATGAGCCCACGGGAACCACCGGCGAAGAGTTCGCCAGAATCGTGCGCAACGACTATGACCGCTGGGGTGCGGTCATCAAGCGCACAGGCATCAAGCTGGAGTAATTGATATGCATGATCTGGTGATTCGTGACGCAAAAATTGTGGATGGTTCAGGCGCAGCGGCGATTTATGGTGATGTTGCTGTTGACGAAGGGAAGATTGTTCAGGTCAATGGACAGAAGGCGGCTGCCGGCAAGCGGGAGATCAACGCCAACGGGGCGTTGCTGACGCCGGGCTGGGTTGACGTACACACGCACTACGATGGTCAGGCGACCTGGGATCCGTATCTGTCGCCCTCGTCCTGGCATGGTGTGACCACTGCCGTGATGGGCAACTGCGGAGTTGGCTTCGCACCGGTGAAACCGCAGATGCGCGAGTGGCTGATCCAGCTCATGGAGGGCGTGGAGGACATTCCGAATGCTGCGCTGGCCGAGGGCATCAAGTGGCAATGGGAAACTTTCCCGGAGTACATGGATGCGCTCGAAAAGATGCCGCGTGTAATGGACATCGGTTGCCAGGTCCCGCACGGTGCGCTGCGCCCTTATGTAATGGGCGAAAACGGCGTCGAGAGCAATGACGCTACGCCGGCCGAAATCGACGAGATGCGTCGCATTACGCGTGAGGCGTTGCAGGCAGGCGCCCTGGGTTTTTCGACCTCCCGGACGCTCATTCACAAAGGTGCCGATGGCAAATACGTTCCCGGCACCTTTGCGCGGCTCGAAGAGGTCTTTGGCATCGGCCGTGCGCTGGGAGATGCCCATCGCGGCGTGTTCCAGATGACGTCGAACCACGTCGGGATGGATGAGGAAACGGCGTGGATGCGAAAGCTTGCGCAGGAGACCGGACAGCCGGTTGCCTTTAACGTGCAGCAGATCGACAGCCACCCTGATTTGTGGAAGACGCTGGTTCGTCAAATTGACGAGGCGGGCCATGCGGGCGTACCGCTCTACGGCGCCTTCTGCGGACGCCCGGTCGGACTGCTGTTTTCGTGGGGCGGCACCTTTCACCCATTCATTGCGCATCCGTCGTATCAGCCGCTGCGCAAGCTGTCAGCGGCCGATCGCTACAAGGCGCTGCTTGATCCGGCGGTGCGCGCGAAGCTCCTCGCAGAACAGCCGTACGGCCTCGACGACTATACGAAGATGAAGGCGCTGGCCTTTCACAAAATGTTCCGGCTCGGCACCCGCCCTGACTATGAGCCTGATCCGTCCGGTAGCGCTGCAGCGGTGGCGGCACGGACCGGCCGACAGCCAAACGAAGTGGCGTACGACTGGATGCTCGAAGACGAGGGACGCGCGATCATTTACTTCCCGGTCTTCAACTATTCGTACGAGAAGCTCTCGCATACCTTCGAGCTGTTGCAGCATCCGCGCACCATGCTCTCGCTGGGGGACGGCGGTGCGCACTGCGGCTACATCTGTGATGCTTCGCTGCCGACCTTTATGCTCACGCACTGGACGCGCGACCGCACGCGCGGAGACAAATTGCCGCTGGAACTCATCGTCAAGCGCCAGACCAGCTCGACGGCTGCAATTTACGGCCTGCATGATCGCGGTTTGATCAAACCGGGTTACATCGCAGACTTCAATTTGATCGACTACGATCGCCTTGCGCTGCACGCGCCGCACTTCATCGCCGACCTGCCAGCGGGCGGGCGCCGCATCGTTCAGGAAGCGGATGGCTACCTGGCGACCATCAAGGCCGGAGAAACCATTTTTGAAAATGGCCAACCGACCGGTGCCATGCCCGGAAAACTGGTTCGCGGACCGCAAAATGCGTGCTAGGTCCCCGACAAGCGTCTGATATTTGCCCGCTTGTTGCGTTGGCGGCGATTGCACGTGCAATCGCCGCACAAAGCGCTTGAGTAGTGATTCGCTTTGCATAGAATCAAAGCAAATACCCACTCACCCCGCCGCACCGCTCCCATGTCCCTCACCGCCGCTTCCGCGTCAGACCGCGCGCAGATTCTGTCTGACGCCCTTCCCTACATTCGCCAGTTTCACGACAAGACGCTGGTGATCAAGTATGGTGGCAACGCGATGACGGATCCGCTGCTCAAGAAGAGCTTTGCCTTCGACGTGGTGATGCTCAAACTCGTTGGCATGAATCCGGTCGTGGTACACGGTGGTGGCCCGCAGATCAACGACATGCTCGACAAGACCGGAAAGAAGGGCACCTTCATTCAGGGCATGCGCGTGACCGATGACGAAACGCTCTACGTCGTCGAAGCCGTGCTCGGTGAACTCAATCAGGAAATCGTCGGCCTCATCAATCAGGCCGGTGGCAATGCGGTCGGGCTCAATGGCCAGGACGCCGGCTTCATCCGCGCGAAGAAGATGATGGTCGAAAGCGAAACAGAAAAAGGCAAGATGCTCGACATTGGTTTCGTCGGCGACATCTACAACATTGATCCAACGCTGATCCATCATCTCGACAAGGCGGATTTCATTCCGGTGGTGGCGCCGATTGGCGTCGGTGCCGATGGTCAGGCGTACAACATCAATGCCGATCTGGTGGCTTCCGAGCTGGCGCAAACACTCAAGGCCGAAAAACTCGTGCTGATGACCAATACGCCGGGCGTGCTCGACAAGAGCGGCAAGCTGCTTACAGGTCTGACGTTTGAAGAAATCAACGCGTTGTTTGAAGACGGCACGATCAGTGGCGGCATGAAGCCCAAGATTCAGGGCGCGCTCGATGCCGTACAGCATGGCGTGAAAACCTCGCACATCATTGACGGGCGTGTCGAGCACGCGCTGCTGCTGGAAATCTTGACGTCGGAAGGTGTCGGCACGATGATTCGCGCCGAGTAGTTTTGTTCATGCGGCGCACACAATGCGCCGTCATGATGAGTCCGTGGGTGCGCTGGTGACAATAAAGGGGAGCGACAGATGGCCACGAAGCCGGGCGAACGTAAAACACAGATCCTGCAAACGCTGGCGGGCATGCTTGAGCAGCCGCAAGGAGAGAAGATAACGACGGCTGCACTCGCGGCCAAGGTCGGCGTGTCGGAGGCGGCGCTGTATCGACACTTCGCCAGCAAGGCGCAGATGTTTGAAGCGCTCATCGAATTCATTGAGGAATCGGTGTTCACTCTGGTGAACCAGATCGCGCAGACCGAGCGCGACGGTCGTGCCCAGGTGCAGCAAATCGTGTCGATGCTGCTCAATTTTGCGGAGAAAAATCCGGGCATGGTGCGCGTGCTGATCGGCGACGCACTGGTGCATGAAGACACGCGACTGCAAACGCGCATCAACCAGCTGCTCGACCGCATCGAAGTCTCGCTCAAACAGGCGCTGCAACTCGCGCAGGCGACCGCCGGAAGCCCCGCGACCGGAACCCAGGCCAACGCTCAGGCCAATGCGCTCGCTGCGTTTGTCATCGGTCGCTGGCAGCTTTTCGCCAAGTCCGACTTCAAGCGCGCACCGAGTGAATTTTGGGCCGAGCAGGCTGCACTTTTCAGGGTTTAGCGGCTATCAGCTTTTTCTTGAGTGCCTTGTTGAGCAGGGCATAGTGCTTAATTAGTCAAAAAGTCGACTTTGCCAATTTGGAGCGCTGAGCCCTTTGTGAATGGGTGTTTCAGCGAAAAGCCAATGAGTATTCTGCGATCAGTTTGACGCTTCCGACGCGGGTCTGCGCTCCTTCAACATGCCCATGATCGCGCGGCGCTTGTCCGGCGAATAACTGCCCCACTGCGCGATTTCGTCGAGCGTGCGCGCACAGCCGACACACAGCCCGCCATCATCAATCACGCAGATCTTCACGCACGGCGATTCAACGGCTGCGGCGGCCTTCACGGCGTCCAGCGGAAACAGGTCACGAAAGCTCATCGGTCAATTATCCCGCCCGAGCACGCGTCTTACATTGGCAGTCGTCGCCGCCGCGAACGCAGATACGGACATGCCGCGCACCTCCGCCAGCAGCGCGCCGATGCGCGGCAGGTGAACCGGGCTGTTGCGCGCCGCAGAGCCCATCGTCCCGAGAAAGCTCGGCGGAATGTCCGGCGCATCAGTCTCGACGACCACATGCTCAATCGGTACTTCGCGCAGCAGCGCACGCACGCGCTGCGCCTGCGGAAACGTCGCGGTGCCGCCAAAGCCCAAACAGAAACCGAGCTTCACGAACTCGTCTGCCTGCTGTGAGCTGCCGTTGAATGCGTGCGCAAAGCCGCCACGCACCTTGATGCGGCGCAGGTGTTTCAGGATGTGATCCTGGCTGCGCCGCACGTGTAGCGATACCGGCAAATCGAAATCACGCGCGATCTTCAACTGCTCGGCGAAGAACCATTCCTGTTCGGGCTGATTGAAATCAGGAATGAAAAAATCGAGCCCGATTTCGCCAATCAGCTCCGGTTTCTCGCGCTCAACCCAGGTGCGCAAGGTGGCGATGTCTTCGCGCGCCGAGTTCATCGAAGGCCCCGCAACCCACATCGGATGGATGCCATAGCCGGTCAGGCAACCGTAGCGTTCGCGCGTCGTCCTGGCCTGTGCAAAATGTTCAACGTGGCCGGGCAGATTGATGATGGCTTCAACGCCAGCCGCCCGCGACCGCGCTACGACGTCGTCGCGATCAGCGTCGAACTCGGGTGAATCAAGATGGCAATGGCTGTCGATCCACACTGAAGAACCTAAGCCGCTCGTTTCGCCGCCAGCGCCCGGTTCACACGCGAATGCGGCGCGCGGCCAAGTACCTGCGAAATGAACTGCCCGGCCTCACAGACTTTGTCGAGATCAATCCCAGTCGTGATGCCCATGCCATGCAACATGTAGAGCACGTCTTCCGTCGCGACGTTGCCGGTTGCGCCTTTCGCGTACGGGCAACCACCCAAGCCCGCGACGGAGGTGTCGAACGTGCTCACACCCAGTTCAAGGCAGGCGAGTACGTTCGCGCAGGCCTGGCCATAGGTGTCGTGGAAATGACCGGAAATCTGGTTCAGCGGATAAGCCTTCGCCGCAGCTTCAAACACCGCCGAAGCGCGCGCCGGCGTGCCAACGCCGATGGTATCGGCGATGCCAATATCGTCGCACCCAAGGTCAGCAAAACGTTTCACGCAGTCGACGACCGATTCAATCGAAACCTCACCCTGATACGGGCAACCAAGCGCACAAGAAACTGCCGCACGCACGCGCATCCCGTTTGCCTTTGCTGCCTCGGCCACAGGACGAAACCGCTCAATGCTCTCTGCAATCGAACAGTTGATGTTCTTCTGCGAGAAGGCTTCCGACGCGGCACCGAAGATCACGACCTCGCCAGCCTTTGCCGCAAGCGCACCTTCAAAGCCTTTCATGTTCGGCGTCAGTACCGAATAAATCACGCCGGGCTTGCGCGTGATGCCCGCCATGACCTCGGTCGAAGTCGCCATCTGCGGCACCCACTTCGGCGACACGAATGAACCGGATTCGACATTGCGAAAACCGGCATCGCTCAGGCGATTAACCAGTTCGATCTTGACCGACGCCGGAACG
>CAYMSY010000061.1:0-12662 GCA_964393195.1 uncultured Alcaligenaceae bacterium
CTTTCGCTTCATCGCCACCCGCGACATCAGCAAAAGTGACCGTATTGTTCGTCTCGTCAAGCAGGCGTGCGCGGCTCTTGCCGAAGCTGAACGCCCCGCCCTTGCCGCCGCCCTGCATCTGCCGCATCATGAAAATCCAGGCGCCGATCAACAACAGGATCGGGCCGAATGAAAACAGGATGGAGGTCAGGAAGGATTGCTGCTCTTCCGGTTTGCCGGCGAACTTGACGTTGTTCTTGATCAGGTCGTTGATCAAGTCCTTGTCGTAGCCACCGGGAATAAACGTGGTCTTCTTCGTGTCCGCCGTGCGGTACTCGACGTTGCGACCCTCGATGCTGGCTTCGGACACTTTGCCGCCGCGCAGCTCTTCGATGAAGGTCGAATACGGGACGGCATCGGTTTTGCGGCTCGACTTGTCAAACTGCTGGACGACCGTGAGCACCACCAGGCCAATAACGACCCAGATACCGATGTTTTTGAGCATGTTGTTCACTAACGAACTCCTGAAGCTGCCATCCCGCAACACGCGGGGCACCGCAGCCACACTTCCCTACGATTTTAAGGGGGAAGCCGGTTTTTCAAGAGCTGGTCGCAGATCGTCGGAGATTCTGTTGATTTGTGTCGTCAAATGCAGACAAAAGATCGCGAATAACGCGAATCCACGATGCGAAGACCGTCGCAGCGCGGGAGAACCCTAGCTTGCGGAGGTCGCGGCAAATACAACGACGCGATTGCGGCCTGCCTCTTTCGCCTGCTGCATGGCGACGTCGGCGCGATCAATCACGGCGTCAAGGCTGCTGCCGGCATCGCTGCCATTGTCGGCCACACCGGCGGAAAGCGACAGCGTCGAGGTGACGCCAGCGAACACCACGGGCGTCGCGTTGAACTCCGCGCGAATGCGCTCGGCAACCCGCGCGGCATTGGCAGCGCTCGCCCCGGGCAGCAGCACACAGAATTTTTCGCCGTCAAGCCGGGTCACGCTGTCCATTTGTCGGAGCACCGATTTCATGAGTCCAACCAGCGCCTTGATCACCTTGTCGCCGCTCTGAAAACCGAACTGGTCGTTCACCTTGCGGAAGTGATCGAGGTCCACGACGATGACGGCAAAGGCGCCCGACGCGGTCGACGCCTGCCGCCGCGTCGTCTGCGCCAGGCCAAGCTTTAGTTGTGCCGCGACAGCGTCAAGCTCCTCGCGACTGAGCACGCCGGTAATCGGATCGGGCGTGGTCGCGGGTGCTGGCGCTGGGGGCTGCGGGGAAGACACCATCGTGTGGGCTGCAAGAACAATGTCATGTAATGCTAGGGGCAATGGCGGCGCGAGCCAAGCCGAACATGGCTACAGACGCCAAAAATGCCGTGCCGCCCGGCTCATGGGAAGCATTTTCGTGTGACAACTTTTCGTTGAAACCTTTTCTGCAAAGGGCTCAATGCCACAAAATGCAAATTGTCGAGTTATGCTACTTTCAACGTCTTAGCCCTACTCAGAAAGGCGTTCAACAAAAAGCTGTACTCATTCACGCAGGCCGGAAGCCAGCAAAAATATCTCCGCGCTGCGGTCGCGCGAGGCTTCGGGTTTGCGGCTGACGACGGTCTTGAACTGCTGTTTGAGCTGCTGGAAGAATTCCTGATAGCCCGGCCCCTGATACGCCTTGGTCAGGAACTTGCCGTCCGGTTTCAGGTGATTGACTGCGAAATCCGCCGCCAGCTCGCACAGATAAATCGAGCGCGGGGAATCGATGTTGGCCACGCCGCTCATGTTTGGCAGCATGTCGCTCATGACCAGATCCACCTTCGCGCCGCCGAGCGCCTGCTCCACCTGGGCGAGCACTTCATCCTCGCTGAAGTCGCCCTGGATGAACTGCACATGGCTCATACCCTGCATTTCCAGCAGGTCGATGGCAATGATCTTGCCGCCGCCCAGATTTGCGCCCATGCGGCGCACGGCCGCCTGACACCAGCTTCCGGGCGCCGAGCCCAGGTCCACGATCACGTTGCCCGGTTTGATCAGGCGGTCCTTGGCATCAATTTCGAGCAGCTTGTAGGCGGCGCGCGAGCGATAACCCTCCTGCTTCGCCCTTTGTACATAGGGGTCGTTGACGTGCTCCAGAAGCCAGTCTTTGTTGGATTTGTGGCGCTTACCGCTGGGATTGAGCATGAAAAAGTGACGATTGGCGCGCCCTGAGAGGCCCGCGAAGCCCTGAATTATCGACGTTTGGGCTAAACACTCGCACGCTGGGTGGCTCATGCGCGAGATAATTAGGTCAATTCAGAGAAGAAAAGAAAGCATTTGATGACCCCCACCTCCACCCTGTCCTCCAGCGCGCGCCGGGCTCTTCGCGCCGCTGCGCATCATCTCGATCCGGTGGTGATGATGGGGCAAAACGGACTGACGCCCGCCGTGCTCCACGAGATTGACCTCGCGCTGACCGCGCATGCACTGATCAAGGTGCGCGTGCAATCCGATGAACGCGAGACGCGCGAAGCCTTCCTCGCCGAAATCTGCCAGAAGCTCGGCTGTGAAAGCGTGCAGCACCTTGGCAAGCTGTTTGTGCTGTGGCGCAACGCGGATGGTGCAGTCGATGATGACAAAGATGCCGAACAGGATGCGGCTGCCGTCAAGGCGGCGCACAGCCCGCGTGGCGACGTCGCGGGACGCGGACCGCGCAGCAAGCTCGCGAGTGAGCGGGCTGCCGGTGCGGCCGCACGCGCAGGTGCCGCAGCGGGACCGCGCGGTGGCGCTGGTGCGCGCGGTGGCGCAGCGACCGGTACGCGCGGCGGCGCTCAGGCAGGCGAACGCCGACGCTGGGGCGACGCACCGCCGGAGCCGCCGCGTCGCGAAGGCTGGGCGCCCAAGGACCGCCGCGGTGCAGCACGTTTCGGCGCTACTGAAGGCGGTGACGATTCGCGTCGCCGTGATGGCAATGAGGGTTACGGCGCACCGCGCGGTCGCGCGCCCGGCGGTACTGGAGGTTACGGAGCGCCTCGCGGCACCGGAGCTGCACCTGCTGGACGCAGTGGATACGGCGGCGGTGATCGTGGCGGTTACAGCGGCGGACAGGGCAGCGACCAGGGTTACGGCGAACGCCGCAGCTACGGGGGTCAGGGCGATGGCGCGCCGCGCGGCCGCTGGGGCGACCGTCGTGAGCCGTCGCAGGGCGGCGGCGGTTATGGTGGCGGAGCGGGAGGAGGCTATGGCGACGACCGTGGCGCACCGAAGCAACGCTCATCCTATGGCCGCAACAGCGACACAGCAGCAGGCGGACGGCCTCCGCGCGCGGGTGGCGGTTATGCCGGCGGCGCAGCGGGTGGGCGTGGTGGTTCAGGTGGCAGCAGTTGGGGCAGTCGCGACGGGGCCACCGGCAAGCCCAGTGGTTTCTCGCGCGGACCGGCCAGTGGTGGACGCGGCGGTGCAGGAGCCGGCACCGGTGGTCCGGCAGGTGCGAAGCCACGCACACGCCGCCGACTCGGTTAGGGCCAGCACAACATCATGCTGGCATTGCGCCCAAACTGCGAATGCTGTGACCGGGATTTGCCCAATGAATCCACGGAAGCGCGCATCTGCACGTTTGAGTGCACATTCTGCGCGGACTGCGCGACCGGAAAACTAGCCAATATCTGCCCAAACTGCGGCGGTGAACTGGTTACGCGACCACGTCGCCCCGCGAGCAAGCTGGGCAAGTATCCCGCTTCGCTTGAGCGGGTCTACAAGCCGCAGGGCTGCGCCAAGGCAGCGTAACCGGTCGTCATCGGGACAACGCCGCCAACGCGGCCTCCACCTGCTCCGCCGGGCTCAGTTCGACCGCAATGCAAATCGCATCGTCGGGCGGCTCCAGCGCCTCGAACTGACTGCGCAGCAACGATTCGGGCATGTAGTGATTGGAGCGCTCACGCATGCGCGCCGCGATCACGTCAAACGATCCGTCAAGAAATATCCAGTCGACGCGCGGGAACCCGCTCGCGATCGCGACGCGGTAGCAATGTTTCAGCGCCGAACAGGCGAGCACCACGCCCTGGCCTGCCGCAGTATTGCTGCGCAGTTGTTCGTTAAGCATCGCGAGCCACGGTGCACGGTCATCGTCGTTGAGAGGAATTCCCGCGCGCATTTTTTCGACGTTAGCAGCAGGATGAAAGTCATCCGCATCGAGAAATCCGGCATTCAGGCGCGCGGCAAGTGCCCGCCCGATGGTTGTTTTTCCGCAGCCGGAAACCCCCATCACCACGACAGGCGTCACCGCAGCCGACTCAAGCACAGACATCACCTCGCTATCGCTAGCCTTTTTTCACCGCATGTCCGCCGAAACCAGCCCGCATTTGCGCCAGCAGTTTGGCCGCGAAATCGCCCTTGCCCTGTGTGGCAAACCGCGTTGTCAGCGCGAGCGCTGTGACGGGTGCCGGGACCCCCAGATCAACCATCGCCTCGACCGCCCAGCGGCCCTCGCCGGAATCCGCCACATACGGGGCAATCGTCGCGATTTCGTCAGGATTTTTCAGCGCCGATGCTGTGAGGTCGAGCAACCATGATCGCACCACAGATCCGTCGCGCCACGCGTCGGCGATGGCCGCGATGTCCATGTTGAAGTCCTTCTTGGCTTCCATCAAGGCAAAGCCCTCAGCCAGCGCCTGCATCATGCCGTACTCAATGCCGTTGTGAACCATCTTGGCATAGTGGCCCGCGCCAACTGCTCCGGCATGGACGATGCCCTGTGTAGCTGATGGCGCGAGCACCTCGAGAAAGGGTTTCAGCCGTGCGTAGCTCTCAGGCGACGCGCCAGCCATTACGCAATAACCGTTCTGCAAACCCCACACCCCGCCAGACACACCGACGTCGGCATAAGCCACACCCGCAGCCTTGGCGAGCGCCGCACGGCGCAGTGTGTCCTTGTAGTTGGCATTGCCGCCGTCAACGAGCAGGTCCCCCGAGCGCAATTGCGGCAACAAGGTTGTAATGGTCGATTCGGTAATTTCACCGGAAGGCAGCATGAGCCAGATGACGCGGGCACCAGCCGCTGAGGTGATGGCATCGGCAAGCGAGGCGACCGCTTCGATGTTTTTTTCGGTGACGGCGGCCCTGGCCTCTGAGCTCTGATCGAACGCGACGACCTTCACGCCGCCACGCGCCCATCGCCGCGCCATGTTGGCGCCCATACGGCCCAACCCAATCAAGGCAATCTGCACTGCTGTTCCTCCAATGATCTTTTCGTTTGAGTCAGAGCTTACGACACCGGTGGCGCTACACGCTCCACCTCCTCCAGCGTCGTCAGGCCGATGGCAATCTTGTGCGCACCCGATGCCCGCAACGGCTTCATGCCATCGCGGAACGCCTGCTCCCGCAAATCGTCCATGCCTGCTCCCGCAAGCACCAGCTTGCGCAGCTCGGGCGTCATCGTCATCACCTCATACAAGCCAGCGCGACCGCGATAACCCGTCATGCGGCAATCCAGACAGCCCACCGCCTGATAGGTCACCGTCGGTTTGCTGGCACGATATGGTTTTGTCAACGCGGCCCACGCGTTGTCATCAATCGGGGCGGCAGGCGCCTTGCAGCTTGCGCACAGCGTTCGCACCAGTCGTTGCGCCATGACGCCGATGACTGTTGAATTGACCAGATATGGCGGAACGCCAAGATCAACCAGTCGCGTAACCGCTGTCGGTGCATCATTCGTGTGCAGCGTCGACAGCACCAAATGCCCGGTCAACGCGGCCTGCACAGCCATTTCAGCAGTGGGCAGATCGCGGATTTCGCCGACCATGATGATGTCCGGGTCCTGCCGCATGAGCGTTCTTACGCCGCTCTCGAAGTCGACGCCAATCTGCGGCTGCACCTGCATCTGGTTGAACGCCGGCTCCACCATTTCGATCGGGTCTTCCACCGTGCAGACATTGACCTCCGGGGTCGCGAGTGTCTTCAATGTGGAATACAGCGTGGTCGTCTTGCCCGAGCCTGTCGGACCGGTCACCAGAATGATGCCGTGCGGCCGCGAAATCATCTGCTCCCAGCGCGACAAATCATCGTCACTGAAGCCCAGATCGCGGAAGTCGCGCAACAGCACTTCCGGATCAAAAATCCGCATCACGATTTTTTCACCGAACGCGGTCGGCATGGTCGCAACGCGCAGTTCAACCTCGACGCCTTCCGGCGAGACAGTCTTGATGCGTCCGTCCTGCGGCCGGCGCTTCTCCACAATTTCCATGCGCGCCAGCAGTTTCACGCGGCTAACCATCGCGGTCAGGACGGCAGGTGGAATTTGATAGACCTGATGCAGCACACCGTCAATGCGGAAACGCACCACGCCGAACTCGCGCCTCGGTTCAATGTGAATGTCACTCGCGCGCTGCTCGAAGGCATACTGCCACAACCAGTCAACGATACGCACGATATGGCGATCATTGGCGTCAGGCGTCGCACCGCCAACCTGTGCTCCAACTTGCACCAGTTGTTCAAACGACGAGATGGCGCTCTTGTCATCGCTGGCTTTTTCCTGCGCGCGACGCACTGATTGTGCAAGTGCAAAAAACTCGGCCACATAACGCTTGACGTCAAGCGGGTTGGCAAACACCAGCTCCACACGTCGACGCAGCAGATTCGACAGCTCGGGAATCCATGAGCGCACGTACGGCTCGCTCGTCGCCACCGTAACCACCTCGGGATTCACCGCCACCGGAAGGATGCGATAACGGTTCGCGTAGCTCGAACTCATGACCGAGCCGACCGCTGCAAAGTCCACTTTCAGCGGATCAATGTGCAGATAAGGAACGTTGAGGCGACCGGCCAGCCACTCCGACAGCGCTTCGAGCGTAAGCACGCGCTTCGGCGGCTTGTTGCTGCGCCACTTCTGCTCGGCCACGAGTGTCAGCGGATGGTCGTACGCCCGGAACTTGGCGACGCTGCGCAGGCCGTCAATCAGGTCCGGTGGAACAAGTCCGTCAGCGTCCAGTTCGCGCAGCACCAGTTCCAGCGTCAATACGCGATCACCCTGCGGCGGCGATGGCGCAGCGACAGCGGGACCGGCAGATCCGGGAGGGGCGGGGGGATTCTTTACAGCGGCCATCAGCCTATTTTGCAACACGCTGACGACACCGACACATTGTTGCTAGAACTTTACACGTCCCAATACATCAAGGCCTGATACGCCGGCACGCACCAACACGCCTTCGCCGGAATCCGGTGAGACGCCGGTAAGCGCCGCTACGTTGACCTGATGCGTCACCAGCAGCCATGCCTTGTCGCCTGGCAATTCGCGCAAACGCTCAATGACCTCCGTATTCGCCGAACTGACGACCGGATTGCCGGAAAACTGTGAATTCAGCGCTGGCCAGGGCTCAACCGTCGCCTGCGTGCCTGCGAGCAATTGCGCAGTCTCGCGGCAGCGACACCACTCGCTCGTGAATACGCGCGAAAAGCGGATGCGAGCCTGCTGGATGTGCCGGCTCATCGCCCGCAGTGCGTTCTTGCCGTCGACGGACAGATTACGTTGCGTACCGCAATCATCCAGACGAAACCCTTCCGGGTCGCCAACGCCCGGCACGGTCTGTCCGTGACGCAGCAACAGCGCGACGCCACCTTGACGCATCAGGCGCGCCGCTTCGGCAGAAGAGAGGGCTGGCACGGTGCCGGCTGCCGATGCAACGGTCGTCCACATCACAACACCCGCAACCAGCAGGCTTACAACGCTGCGACGCATAATTGACTGCACAAAAGAACTCATCGTCAGCTCACAAAATCATGCTTATCGATTGCGCAGCGTACATCAACGGCGTCCGCCAGAAGCCGATGGATATCGACGCCATCAGCGATTTTCTCGATACGCCACAACCGCCGGGCGCATTCGTCTGGGTTGCACTGTTCGAGCCGATCCCGTCGATGCTGGCCAAAATGCAGGAAGAGTTCAATCTGCATGAACTGGCCATTGAGGATACCAATCGTGGGTCACAACGACCGAAGATCGAGGAGTACGGTTCAACGCTGTTTGTAGTCCTGCATACGGTAGAACAGCATGGTGACGAATTCGTCGATGGCGAACTCCACATTTACTGCGGCGAGCACTTCGTGCTGACGGTGCGTCATCGCGCGGAAACCGGCTTCGCTGGTGTGCGCTCCGAGCTTGAACGCGAGCCCGAATTTCTCGCACTCGGCCCCGGTGCGGCGATGCATGGCCTGATCGATGCCGTAGTCGACCGCATGTTTCCCGAGGTCAGCAATCTTGAGGATCGGCTGGACAGCATTGAAGAAACCATTTTCGAGGCCAGGACGGACCGCCGCAAGGCCGCAGAGACGCTGTATGCGCTCAAGCGCGACACCATGTGCCTGCGCCGTGCCGTCACGCCGCTGGTGGAGGTTTGCGGCCGGCTGCTTACACACAAGCATTCGATCTTCCGTGACGAACTGAGGCCTTACTTCCGTGACGTTCTCGACCATGTCACGCGCATCGACGAAGCACTCGACAACCTGAGGGACATGGAAAACAGCGCCACGCAAACCAACCTGTCGCTCATCACACTGGCCGAAAGTGAGGTCACCAAAAAGCTCGCCGGCTGGGGCGCCATTCTCATGGTACCGAGCATTGTCGGCACGATTTACGGCATGAATTTCAAGCATATGCCCGAGCTCGAGTGGACATACGGTTATCCGGCGGCGCTGCTACTCATGGTTGTCGGTGGCGGCGCGCTGTGGGCTTTTTTTCGGCGAATCCAGTGGGTATGATCGGGACGTAAAACTGCAGGTTGCGCCGCTCGCGGCGAAAATAGGCGTTCTACGCTGGTTTTGAACATGAATTCTGGCCCTCTTCTTCACATTGCCCGATTGACGCTTGTCGCGTTCGCGGCCGTGCTCGGCCTGTACCGGGAGTCATTTGCTTTTTCCAGTGGGGCGCCCGGTTGCAACGTAACAGCTGCAACCATGAGTGGCGCGGAAGGACCGGCCATTGTTCCCAGTCCGGGCAACTGGTCGCTGACTGCGCCGCTCACGTATACCTCCGGCGTCGCGCTTACGGTGGCCATCGCCAACACCAACCCGGGCAAGCAGTTTCGCGGCATCCTGCTGTGGGCTACGAACACGGCGGGCAACCCGGTTGGCGCGTGGACGATACCGTCGGGCTACGCGGCGGTCGCAGGTTGTAGCGGTGCATCGCTTACACACACTAGCGGCGTGGCGAAAAGCCTGCGCGGGTTCACGTTCACGCCACCAGTTGCCGGTACCGGCACCATCACGTTTCGTGCGGTGGTTACCGAGGAATGCGGCGTTGCCAGTTGCAGAACCTCATACGCATTCCCGAATGGAATCAGCGTCGTGGAGTCGCTCTACACCTTGAGTGTTAGCCGCTCGGGCGACGGCGCAGGTACCGTCATTGAAAATCAGAGCGGTATCAATTGTGGCGTGGTCTGCTCAGCGGACTTTCCTGCCAATCAGGCGGTCACACTGCTGGCGCTACCCGCACAGAACTCAGTGTTTGCGGCGTGGACTGGCTGCGACAGTGTCGCTGCCGATGAATGCACCGTGTCCATGAACGGCCAGCGCAGCGTGATTGCTGCGTTTCCCGAGGCACGCATGGACGCCGACGGCAGTGGCGTGCCGACGCGCTATGAACCGGCGACCGATGGTGTGCTCGTGCTGCGTTATCTGTTCGGACTTCGTGGCCCGGCACTGACCAACAACGCGCTGGCCGGCGGAGCCACTCGCAATGCCGGAGACATTGCCGCGTATCTCGACGCCCGCGTATCGGGCATGGACGTTGATGGCGACAATGTGGTCCGCGCTACATCTGACGGCCTGCTCATTCTGCGATACATGCTTGGTCTGCGCGGCGCGGCCCTGGTGGCAGGCGCCAATCAGTCGGTGCTCAACATCGCACAGATTGAAGGCCGTCTGGCAACCCTCATGCCGCAGCCCGCGCAGTAGCGCCAGCCAACTGCCAGCAGCGTTCGCTACATCTGCTTGAACAGGTGCGAAAACGGGCGGCTGACCTTGAGCTGCTCCTTGTGATCCTTCACCTTCACCGTGGCATCGCCACGGAAGTCGCGCGTCACGCCCGCAATGGCGTTGACATTGACGATGGTGCCGCGATGAATCTGCCAGAAGACGTTCGGGTCAAGTTCGTCGAGCAATTCACGTAGCGGTTTGCGAATCAGTGCTTCTTCGGTCGCGGTAACGACCCGGGTGTACTTTTCATCGGAGTTGAAGAACAGCACGTCCTTCACATCAATGAGCTTGAGCGTCGAGCCAAGAGAAGCCTTGATCCATCGCATGTACTCGGGCGACGCGCCTGCAGCGCCCGCCGGTCCGCGCATCTCGCGCTTGAGCGTGGCGATCAACTGCGACAGATTGTCCGGCAGGGTCGGCGCGTCCTTGTCGTCGTTTTCAATGCGCTCCTTGAGCCGCTCGATGGTGGTCGCCAGACGGTCTTCCTGGATGGGTTTCAGGACATAGTCGACGGCACCGCGTTCGAACGCTTCAACCGCGTATTCATGAAATGCCGTCACAAATACAACGTGGGTGTCGGGACTGGCGTCGGCGATCTGTGTAGCGACCTCAAGTCCCGTCATCTCGGGCATGCGGATATCGAGAAACGCCACCGTCGGCTTGAGCTGGCAGATCAGGTCGACTGCTGCGAGCCCATGCTCTGCCTCGCCAACAACACTCAGTTCAGGCCACAGTTTTTCCAGCTTCTTTTTGAGAAACTGGCGCAGGAGTGTTTCGTCCTCGGCCAGAACGGCGGTTGCCACGTTTGCTATTCCCATTCAGTTACCTTCTTTCCATCTATGTCGCGGAACTGTCCGGTTGCCACCATCACAATGTCAAAGATCCACCACAGACCCAGCCCGCCCAAGGTAAAGATCATAGCCAGTGCCGAGCCAATGCGTCCGGTGTAGAAGCGATGACCGCCGACAATCCCCAGCAGCAGTACAAATATCATGGCAACTGAGCGCGAGTAGGGTGACACGGCGGGGTCGCGCTCGCTCTTCGTTGTCGACAATGGCTGGAAGCCGCTGTAAACGCGGCGGTCATCGCCATTGACACGCACGATGCGCAGGCCACGGCCATCGGTGAACTCCCGCGTCACCAGGCGCACCAGATCAAGCACCAGCCACATCAGGAGCGGCACCCAGAAGATCGGAACGCCGCCGGACAGGATGGTAAAGGCACCGAGCACCGCCTGCCATGCGCCACTGCGTGCACGCCCGACGTACATGCGATGCACGCCCAGCCAGCCGGCGAACAGGCCAAGCAGCCCGACGGTCTGGATCGTGAATTTGGACACGCCCGTCGATTCGTCAATGCCGGATTCACCACTGACCATCGCCGGCGGCACCTTGGGTACACGCAGCAGTGCACGCACGCCAGTCGGCGCGTTCGGCTCCACCACCAGCTCACCGGTATCGCCATAGAGCATTTTCAGGCGCTCGCGCGTGTTCGCGAGCCCGACGCCACTGCCCTGAGTCTGGGCGCCGCCAAGACCGAGCCCGTTGTCAGCAACCAGCACCTCAATCTGCTCGCCAATCGTGCGCACCTGGATGGCAATGGTGCCGCCTTCGCGCTTCGGCTCCAGCCCGTGCTTGATCGCGTTCTCGACCAGCGTCGCGATCATGGTCGGCGGAAAGCTGATGTTGTTGAGATCGCTCGGCACATTGATCGTGTAGTTGAGGCGATCGCCCATGCGGATTTTCAGCAGGTCGAGATAGGCGCGAACCACCTCCACCTCGCGCCCCAGCGTCGAGGTGGTCTCGCGCATCGTCGGCATTGCAGCGCGCAGATACGAAATCAGCCGTTCCAGCATGGTCACCGCCTGCGGCGGATCAATTTCCTGCAATGCCTGTACATGCGCCAGCGTGTTGAACAGAAAATGCGGCTCAACCTGCGCGCGCATGACCATGAGCCGCGCTTCAGCGAGCTGGCGGGCGTAGCTTTCCGAACGCTCGCGTGATTCCGCGATGACCGCACGCTGCTCGCCACGGGCGGCGCGTCCCGCGAAAGCCCGCGCGATCAGCATCAGCAGAAACAGTGTCAGCAGCGCCACGAAGGTGAACCCGCCGTAGATGAGCTTCTGCGCATCGCGCTGCACGGTGGACTGGATCAGTTCACGCGTTGCCGGGTCCAGATTGACCGGTTCGGTGACCGGGCGGTCGCTGAGGTTGACGACCGCCTGGCCCTTTTTGCCGAACAAATTGAAGGTGATGGTGGTATCGCCCTTGGTGGCACCGGCCTTGCCGTCCTTGCCGGTGGCCTCTGCGGAAAATTCGCCGGCACGGCTTTCCATCTCCTGCAGCTGCTCGACGCTCTCCTGCAGCGCGTCCACCTTGTTGCTCAACTGGTCGACCCCGGCGGTGGCGTCGACCGAATCCGGGTTGGCGCGCAGCCGGGCGGCGAGCTGTTCGAGCGCGCGGCTGTTCTTCCTGATGTCCTCGCGCTGCGCATCCATGAGCGCCTTGAGCTCGGCAGCGCTCTTGACCACGATCGCCTGCCGCGGCGTTGACAGCTCGCGTTCGATGTCGCCTATGGCTTCGTCAATTTCCCGTACCGCCGTCGGATCGTCCGAAATCGCGCGGAAGCCAACCAGCCCTGAGCGCGCGCGTTCGAGCACCTGCTTCTGTACGGCGAACTTGATCTCCTGCCGAGCCGCCGGCGTTTTCAGCACCTGCTGCAGACGAATCGAATCGAACGGAAGCGT
>CAYMSY010000062.1:0-9558 GCA_964393195.1 uncultured Alcaligenaceae bacterium
TGCCTTTGAAATAGGTGCCGAGCAGCGCGTGGTACTGCGGAATTGGCATCAGGAACGAATCGTGGCCTTCGACCGACTCGATTTCGGCAAAGCTGACATCGCGCTTGTTGGCGAGCAGCGAGCGCACGATTTCATGCGAGCGGGCGGGCGAAAAGCGCCAGTCGCTGGTGAATGCGGCGATGAAATACTTCGCTGAACTCCTAGCGAAAGCGGCATCCAGATTGCCGCCGAAGGCTCGGGCGGGGTCAAAGTAGTCAAGCGCCCGGGTCATCAGCAGATAGGTATTGGCATCAAAGTAACCGGCAAATTTGTCGCCTTGATAGCGCAGATAACCTTCCACTTCAAATTCCACGTCGAAACCGAACTGATAGTCCTCGCCCTTGAGGTCGCGACCGAATTTTTCGCCCATCAGGTCATCCGACAGATAGGTCAGATGCCCGAGCATGCGTGACAGCCGCAAGCCGCGGCGCGGCACGACACCGTGCGCGTAGAAGTGACCGTCATGAAAATCGGGGTCGGTGCGGATCGCCTGCCGCGCGACTTCATTGAATCCGATGTTCTCCGCTGACAGCTTGGGCGCGGCGGCGATGGCCAGCACGTTGCGCACGCGCTCCGGGAAGTCGATCGACCACTGCAGCGCCTGCATGCCGCCCAGTGAGCCGCCGAGAATCGCCGCGAAGGACTCGATGCCGAAGTGATCGGCCAGTCGCGCCTGTGCGCGCACCCAGTCGGGTACGGTCACGACCGGAAAATCGCTCCCGAACGGCTTCCCGGTTGCCGGGTTAAGTGTGCCGGGGCCGGTCGAGCCGTGGCAACCGCCCAGATTGTTGAGGCCAATCACGAAGAATTTGCGGGTGTCGAGCGGGCGTCCCGGCCCGATCAGGTTGTCCCACCAGCCCTCGGATTTGGCTGGATCCTTGGCGTCGGCATAGAAGCCGGCGACGTGATGATGTCCTGACAGCGCGTGGCAGACGAGCACGGCATTGGTCCGCGCCGCGTTCAATTCGCCGTAGGTTTCGACCATCAGGTCATAACGATCAAGCGTCGATCCCGACGCAAAGGTCAGTGGCGTCTCGAAGGCAATCTTCTGCGGCGAGACGAAACCTACTGAATCAGCAGCGATTTCCATAGTCAATAAAAAAGCCCGGAAGCCAAGGTGGATGCGGCTTGCGGGCTTGTCGTGTGACGAAGAGAGGAGTCTGCTCTGGCGTCGCTTTAGCAATTTTGACGAACCCGGCGTTCTGGATTCGTCTCGCCCGCAAGCTGTATCTTCAAATCGGCGATTTGCTAATGATACTCAATTAGTTGACTGCGGCAAAATTTCGTGCATGCAGCGCATCGCCATCATCGGATCCACCGGGTCCGGCAAATCCACCCTTGCCAACGCGCTGGCCACAAAGCTCGGACTTTTGCATACCGAGCTCGATACGCTGCACTGGTTGCCAGACTGGCAGGAGCGCGACGACGAGAGTTTCCGTGTGCTGGTCGATGCGGCGACGGCCCGGACCGGCTGGGTTATTGACGGGGGCTACAGCGAGGTGCGCGACCTGGTCTGGGGGCGTGCCGACACCATCGTCTGGCTCGACTATGGCTTTGCACGTACGGCATGGCAGCTCACGAGACGCACCTTTCGGCGCAATATTCGCGGCGACCCTTGTTGCAACGGCAATCGCGAATCAGTGTGGCGCAGTCTTGGCCCTGATTCGATCCTGCTCTGGCTGCTCAAGACGTACTGGCGGAACCGCGCACGTTTTCCGGCTGCACTTGAGCACTATGGACGGGAACGGGTAGTCGTGAGACTGCAAACACCGAAGCACACGCAGGCCTGGCTTGATGCCGTGAAGGCTACAGCGCGTTGAGCTTGGCCAGCGCCGCGACAATCCGGTCCGGGTCATCCGTGCGCAGAATGCGGTTGGCCGTGGCCTCGCAGTCGGCAATGCTGGAGGTCAATACGCGCTGTTTGATGGTCAGCAATTGCGCCGGATGCATCGAGAAATTGCGCAACCCAAAGCCGAGCAAAAGTCGCGTGAGGCGCAGTTCTCCGGCCATTTCGCCACACACCGCGATCGGCGTGTTGGCCTTGTTCGCGGTGCGGATCGCCTGCGCGATAAGCTTGAGCACGGCCGGATGCAAAGGGTCATACATGTGCGCCACGGCGTCGTCGGTGCGGTCGATGGCCAGCGTGTACTGGATCAGGTCGTTGGTGCCGATCGACAGGAAGTCGAGGTGTTCAACGAAATAGGACAGCGAAAGCACTGACGCCGGAATTTCGACCATGCCACCGACCGGAACATCATTGTCGTGGGCAATACCCTGAACGACGAGCTCGGCTTTGGCCCGCGCGATGAAGCCCAGCGTCTGTGCGATTTCGTGCGCGTTGGCGAGCATCGGAATCAGGATTCGCAGGCGGCCGTAGGCGCTCGCCCGCAGGATGGCGCGCAACTGCGTCATGAACAGTTGCGGCTCGGCGAGGCAAAGACGGATGGCGCGCAGGCCCAGCGCCGGGTTGTCGCTCGGGCGGTCGCCGAGTCCGGGCATGCGCTTGTCGGCGCCCAGATCGAAGGTGCGAATGGTCACCGGTCGTCCTTGCAGCCCTTCAACCACCGTCCGGTAAGCCTCGAATTGTTCGTCTTCGCCGGGCAGGTCGTCACGATGCATGAACAGGAATTCGCTCCTGAACAGGCCGATTCCGTCGGCGCCGTTTTCAAGACACCCCTTGATGTCGGTCGGCAATTCGATATTCGCGTTCAAATCGATCGGCGTGCCGTCCAGCGTGACAGCACGGGTTGTGACCAGCCGTTTCAGCTTTTGCCGCGCTAGACGCTGTCCATCGCGCTTGATCTCGTATTCGGCAAGCACGCGCTGGTCCGGGTTCACGATCACCAGACCGTTGTCGCCGTCGACGATCAGCAGTTCGGCTTCACGGATCAGTGACCGCGCCTTGTGTAGCGCCACCACCGCAGGAATGCCCAGCGAACGGGCGACGATGGCCGTATGCGAGGTTGCGCCACCGACGTCAGTGACGAACGCCGCAAACGCCGATTCCTTGAAATGAATGGCGTCAGCCGGCGACAGATCATGTGCAATCAGCGCCGTGGCATGACTCGGATTAAGCAGCGGCAGCTCGCTCGGCTTGCCCATGAGCGCCTTGACGATTCGCTCCACCACCTGCACGACGTCGTTGGCGCGTTCGCGCAGATAGGGGTCCTCGAACTGCTCGAATTGTTCAACCAGCGTTCTCATCTGCTGGGTGACGGCCCACTCGGCGTTGCAGTGCAGTTCGGCGATTACCCGTTTGGGTTCCTTCGCGATCTGGGCGTCGGTCAGGATCATCCAGTGCACGTCAAGAAACGCGCCAAATTCGGCCGGCGCGTCTTCGCCCTTCATGCGCTCATGCAGTGCCTCAAAGTCGTTGCGAACGGTTGCAAGCGCGGTGTCAAACCGTGTCAGCTCCGCCTCGACCTGGTCCGGCGCAATGTCATAGTGCGCCACTTCCAGCGTGGCATGCGACACCAGCTGCGAGCGAGCAATGGCAATGCCCGGCGCTGCGGCAACCCCGTGCAGCACGAAAGAAATCTTGAAAAGTGGCTCGGTGGGCGCGTTCACGCGTCAATGGTATCAAGCCGAAGGAATTCACAGCGTGCCTGGACATATCCAATTTGTCCAGCTCCGGCACTATGACGTTGTGCTACATCGTCGTATGCGGCGTGGGCGGAGGATCGCGCACAGCTTCCTATAATCGGCTGCATGAGCGAATCGATGAGTGTCGGAGGCGACAGTGCCGTAGTGACCCGTGTGCTGCAAACCGTGCAGCTTGCGGGATTCAGCTCAAGGGATCGCGAGTTGTTGCGGCTGTTTCTGCGGCGACCACCGGGGGCGGGCGTGAGTCTCAGCATCGTCGAGGACGGCGCTGACCTGCTGATTGCCAACACCATGATGCCGGACGCCCTCGAATTGTTGCGCAGCTGGAGTGCTGCGCACCCCGCCATTGGCATTGTTGAGCGTTTTGAGCGCGACGCGCCGTTCTATCAGGTGGCGCAGGACAGCCAGATGCTGTTTTCGCTGGCTCAGGCCATCAACCGTATCCGCTCCGGCTGGGTGCCGCCGGTTCATGTCGATCCGCCGGAGGTTGATGACTTCGGCGAGGATTCGGCATCAGTCAAGCCGACCCCAGCCGCCGCGGCGGTGACCACTGCCCCACCCGCGACTGCAGCCGCAGTGACGGCAACGACGGAGGAAGCGCCGGAGCTGACCGTTTCCCCGCAACTGGCGCCACCGCCCGTGCCGTCGCCAGCCCCGGTCCCGACAGCACCGCGGCCGGCCAATGACAGCGCGTCCGCGATCGCCCGCAGTGCGGGCTTGCCGTGGCAGCGTGCGCTCAACATTCTGGTCATTGACGATTCGCATTTTTCCCGTGCCGCGATTTCCGAGGCGCTGGTCAAGGTCGGTTTCGCCGTAGACACGGCAGAAGGCGGCGAGGAAGGCATCCGGCTGGCGTCCGGAAAGGTCTACGACGTCGCGCTGGTTGATTTCGAAATGCCCGGCATGCGCGGGCCGGAAGTGCTGCGCAAGTTGCGGGCGCTGGGGCCGCAGGCGCCGTCGGTGTTGATCATGCTGACCTCGCGGACCGGATCGGTTGACCGGCTGCGCGCCAAGTTTGCCGGCTGCGACGCCTATCTGACCAAACCCACCAAGATGCAGGAATTCCTGAGCACATTGCGCGATTTCGCTATCGCCGGCAAACTGTCGCGCCCGTGAGTTCTGCGCTGACCCGGCCGGTCAAACTCCTTCTCCCTTATCTCTCGCAACACAAGGCGCGCATTGTCGTTGCCCTGAGTTGCCTGCTGCTGGCCAAGGTCGCCAACGTTGCCGTGCCGATGGTGCTCAAGTGGATCGTGGATCGCATGAGTGTCGAAAAGGCGCTGCTCGCGGTGCCGTTTGCGTTGCTGGTCGCCTACGGTATTGCGCGCCTGTCGGTCACGCTGTTCACTGAGTTGCGCGAATTTTTCTTCGCACGCGTGACGCAGCGCGCCGTGCGTCGCGTCGCGCTGGAAACCTTTGAACATCTGCACCGGTTGTCGTTGCGTTTTCACCTCGCGCGACAAACCGGCGGTCTGACGCGCGATATTGAACGCGGTACGCGCGGCATCTCGTCGCTCATGAGTTATCTGCTGTTCTCGATCCTGCCGACGCTCGTGGAGCTGGCGCTGGTGGCGGGCGTGCTGGCGTGGAACTATGACTGGACGTTCGTCACGATCACGCTGGTGACGCTGATCGCCTACATCGCGTACACCATCTCCGTGACCGAGTGGCGCACGGCTTTCCGCAAGGAAATGAACGAACTCGATTCGAAGGCGAATTCAAAAGCCATCGACAGTCTGCTCAATTACGAAACCGTCAAATATTTCGGCAACGAGCGCTTCGAGGCGGATCGCTACGACAAGAGCCTGCAGAACTGGGAACGCGCCGCCGTGCGTTCGCAGACCTCGCTGTCGCTGCTGAATCTCGGGCAAAGCCTGTTCATCGCGGCCGGCGCGAGCCTCGTGATGTGGCGCGCGATTGAGGGGGTGCTCGCCGGTACCATGACCGTGGGCGATCTGGTGTTGGTCAACGCCTTCCTGATCCAGCTTTATGCGCCGCTCAATTTTCTCGGCGTGATTTATCGCGAGATCCGGCAGTCGATCACCGACATGGCGCGCATGTTCGGCCTCATGAGCGAACATCAGGAAGTTGCAGACCGACCGGGCGCACGGGTGCTGGGCGCTGGCGTGACAGGCGCGGCCGGCGTGGTCGCGGGCGAAGTGGTGTTCGATGACGTGAAGTTCGCCTACGAACCGGATCGCATCATCCTGCAGGGCGTGAGCTTCCAGATTCCGGCGGGGCAGACCTATGCCGTCGTCGGGCCGAGCGGTGGCGGCAAGAGCACGCTGGCGCGGCTGCTGTTCCGCTTCTATGACGTCACCAGTGGCAGCATTCGCGTCGACGGTCACGACATCCGTGACTACACCCAGGCGAGCCTGCGCGCGGCCATCGGCATCGTGCCGCAGGACACCGTGTTGTTCAACGATACGCTCGGCTACAACATTCGCTATGGGCATCCCGAGGCACCTGATGAGCAGTTGCAGGGGGCGATTCGCGCGGCGCGACTTGACAGCTTCATCAGCAAACTGCCGCAGGGACTGGAGACGACCGTCGGCGAGCGCGGGCTCAAGCTCTCGGGCGGCGAGAAACAGCGCGTGGCCATTGCGCGGGCACTGCTCAAGAACCCGGCGATCCTGATTTTTGATGAAGCGACCTCGGCGCTTGATTCCGAAAGCGAAAAGGCCATTCAGGCCGAAATCCGCACCATCAGCCGCGAACGCACCACCCTGATCATCGCGCACCGGCTGTCCACCATCGTCGACGCCGACTGCATTCTGGTCATGGATTCCGGCCGCATTGCCGAGCGCGGCGCGCATGCCGAACTGCTGGCGGCGCAGGGGCTGTATGCCCGTCTGTGGGCTCTGCAGGCAGAAAATTCCCAGGCGTAATGGCATACAGCTTTTTGCTGCAATGACGTTTCAATAGGGCTTTGGGCCTAATTCGTTCACAAGTCGATTATTGGCAAAATTGCTGCTGGAACCCATTTTGAATGCGGGTTTAACCAAAAAGCCGTTGCCAATTATCCGGTCGATCCACCGATTGCTTTACGCTCACGGCTGTAGTTGCTAAAGGCTGTTTTCCCCATGACCCCATTGCTGAAGCGCTGCGCGCATCGCGCTGCCGTTCTGACCTTCATTCTGTTCGCCGCGAACATTGCCATCGCGCAACCCGCTGCGTCGGTGAATCCTGCCTTCGACGTGGGCCCCAGCGTCGAAGGCATCAGCGAATACACGCTCAAGTCGAACGGCCTGCGTGTGCTGCTGTTCCCCGATGCGTCGAGTCCGAAGGTCACGGTCAACATCACCTATCTCGTCGGTTCGCGCCACGAGGGTTATGGCGAAACCGGCATGGCGCATCTGCTGGAGCACATGCTGTTCAAGTCGACGCCGAAGTACCCGAAGCTTTGGCAGGACATGGCCAATCGCGGGTTCATCAACAACGGCACCACCTGGACCGATCGCACGAATTACTACGAAGCGTTCACCGCGAGTGAGGACAACCTGAAATGGGCGCTCGAGATGGAAGCCGACCGCATGGTCAATTCCAACATCCTGCGCGAAGAACTCGACACCGAAATGACGGTGGTCAGAAACGAGTTCGAAATGGGCGAAAACCGCCCGCAGGGAACGCTCTATCAAAAAGTGTTCGCAGCCGCATTTCCGTGGCACAACTACGGCAATTCAACGATCGGAAATCGTAGCGATATCGAGAACGTCGGCATCGAAAACCTGCGCGCGTTCTACCGCATGTACTACCAGCCCGACAACGCCGTGCTGCTGGTCGCCGGCAAATTTGATGCGGCGAAGACGATGGCGCTGATTGCCGAGAATTTCGGCAAGATCGCGCGCCCGACGCGCAAGCTGCCGAAACTGTGGACGGTGGAGCCGACACAGGACGGCGAGCGCGAAGTGACCGTGCGCCGCGTCGGCGACAGCCAGTTTTTGTTTGCGGCCTATCGCGTTCCGGCGGCGGCACATCCGGATTCGGCCGCGTTGCAGGTGCTGAGTAGCCTGATGACCACCGAACCGGCCGGACGCCTGTATCAGGCGCTCGTGAAGGCTAAGCTCGCGGTGTCGGTCGACGTCGAGAGTGACACCATGTTCGACCCCACGCTCACCGGCTACTGGGCCACGCTCAACAAGACGCAGTCGATCGAAAAGGCCCGCGAGGCGATGCTGCAGACGCTCGAATCGGCGGGCAGGAAACCGTTTACTGCGGCGGAACTGGAGCGCGTGAAACTGCAGCTGGCCAAGGCCTACGACCAGAACCTGTCGGACTCCGGGCGCTTTGCCGTTGGCCTGTCGGAGGCGGTCGCTGTCGGCGACTGGCGCTTCTATTTCTATCAGCGCGACCGCATCAGCAAGGTCACGCTGGCGGACGTCGAACGCGTGGCGAAGGCTTATTTCAAGCCGCAGAACCGCACGCTGGGCCGCTTCATTCCGACCGACAAGCCGGATCGCGCCGAGATGCCCGTCAGTGCGCCGCTCGCCACCCTGCTTGCGGATTACAAAGGCGACCAGAGCATGGCTGAGGGCGAAGTGTTCGATCCGGCGCCGGCCAATATCGAAAAGCGCGCTGAACGCTACACGCTGGCCAACGGCATGAAAGTGGTGCTTTTGCCGAAGAAAACCCGCGGAACCACCGTGCAGCTCGCGCTGCGCATCGGTTATGGCGACCAGAAATCGCGCGCCGGAAAGAACGCGGCCGACGAACTGGCGAGCGCGCTGATCATGCGCGGCGCGCAGGGCCTTACGCGACAGGCGATTCGCGACCGTCTCGATGCGTTGCACGCATCCGGCGGCCTTGGCCTCGGCGGCGGCATGTTCCAGACCAAGAAGGTGAATCTGCCGGATCTCATTGCCTTTGTCGGACAGGTGTACCGCACCGCGAATTTCAGTGCCGAAGAGCTGGAACTGGTGCGCAAGGAAATGATCACCTCGCTCGAAGAATCGGCGAAAGACCCGGAAAGCGTGGCTTTCAACGCGCTTGAGCGGCATTTTTCGCACTATCCGCGTGGTGATGTGCGCTATGTGCCGACCATAGCCGAGCATGTCGCCGATCTGAAATCCGTCACCCGTGATCAGGTGGTGCGTTTCGCCACCGCAATGCGCGGATTGTCGGCCGCAGAGGTCGCGATCGTTGGCGATTTCGATCCGGCTGCCGTGAAAACCGCACTGGCCAGCGCCTTCGGCACCAGTAAGTCTGTCACGCCGTTTGTCCGCGTCAACAGTGAATACCGGCCGGTCGCCGTCAAGTCAGAAAAACTGCTGACGCCGGACAAGGAGAACACGACCTATGTCACGCGCGTCGCCTTCCCGCTGCAGGACAAGGCGGCGGACTATCCGGCGCTGATGCTGGCGGACTTTATCGTCGGCGGCTCGGCCGGCGCACGCCTGTTCCAGCGCGTCCGCGAAAAAGAAGGCCTGAGCTACGACGTGTTCAGCAGCCTGTCGGTCCCGACGTTCTCAAACAACGCGACCTGGAGCTTTGGCTTCATCGCCAATCCGCAGAACGCCGCGAAGGCCGAAGCTTCATTGAAAGACGAGTTGCAGAAGCTGCTCAAGGGTGAGCTGACCGAGGAAGAATTTGTCGCCCAGCGGCAATCGCTGCTTGACCAGCGCATGGTACGCCGCTCACAGGACGCCGGGCTTGCCGCGCAACTGGTCACGCTCGCCGACTCCGACCGCACGTTCGACTATGTGCGCGGCATCGAAGAACGCATGATGCAATTGACCAAAGCCGACTTTGACGCCGTGCTCAACAAGTACATCAAGCCCGGCGAAATGTCGTCCTTTATCGCGGGTGATTTCTCGAAAGTGAAATAGCCGGTGCTGACGAACACGGCGAAAACGGTTTTTTGGGCGTTTTTGCCGTGTTTCAGATGAAGCAGCTTTTGCCGCTAATCCTTTCCGATCG
>CAYMSY010000062.1:9658-12397 GCA_964393195.1 uncultured Alcaligenaceae bacterium
CGCCGGACGCCGGACGCTATGATTCCAAGCCTGCCCTCATTGAATCCCTCCGCCGGCGGTTATCCGTGTCGACGAGGTTCGGGCATGTGATCAGCGCGAGCGGCGCTGCATTGGTCGCCCCGCTGTATTTCTTGAAAACACCCGTGAAATTACCCGAATCGACGCCCGTGGCCCTGTGGCCCACCCCGTGGCTATGGGGCGCCTTGTGAAGCCGTTTGCCGGCATGACGCTGACGCCGCAGCGCGAGCGTCAGGTGCTCATCGTGCTCACGCTCATGAGCTTCACCAACATCATGGATTTCATGATCATGATGCCGCTGGCGTCACATCTGATCCGTGATTTCGGCATCAGCACGGCGCAATTCGGACTACTGGTCTCGGCCTACGCCTTCGCGGCGGCCGTATCGTCGCTGCTGATGGCGTCGATTGCCGACCGTTTCGACCGCAAAAGCGCGCTGCTGTTCGTTTACGCCGGGCTCATCGTCGGCACGCTCGGCTGTGCGCTGGCGCCGACCTATGCGGCGTTGCTGGTCGCGCGCACCATCGCCGGACTGTTCGGCGGCGTGCAGGGTTCAATTGCCTTTTCCATCGTGGGCGATCTGGTGCCCGACGAGCGGCGCGGCAGGGCAATGGGCCTCGTGATGCTGTCGTTCTCGCTGTCCGCCGTGGTCGGTGTGCCGCTGTCGATCTACATCGCCAGTCATGGCGGCTGGCACATTCCGTTTTACGCGTTGAGTGTTGCCTGCGGCGTGTTGTTTTTCGTTGCGATGCGCATGGTGCCGTCGATGCGCGGCCACATGCGTACGGGTGGGCCGATCAGCCTCTGGCAGGGGTACGCCGAGCTGTTTCGCGTGCCGAATCACTGGTGGGCATTTGCAACCTCGGCGCTGCTCACGCTCTCGGGCATGCTGGTGATTCCCTATATCGCGCCGACGCGCGTAGCGAACGAAGGCATGAGCGAACTGCAACTCGCCTACTTCTATCTCATCGGTGGAGCCGTCACGCTGTTCACACGGCCGCTGTTCGGCAGCATGTCGGATCGCTACCCGCGTGCAGTTGTCTACTATTGGCTGGTGCTGCTTTCAATTGTCCCGATGATTCTGGTGACCCACACGCTCGGCGTCAGCCTGCCGCTGCAGCTCGCCGTGTCGGCGCTGTTTTTCATCTTTGTGAGCGGCCGTTTCGTGCCGTCCACCGCGCTGATCACCTCGGCGACGACACCGCAACTGCGCGGTCGCCTGATGTCGTTCAACTCCGCCGTGCAGAACCTGTTCACCGGTATCGCGGCGGCGATCGGCGGTCTCATGCTTACCCGCTCCGGCGATGGCATGATGCTCGGGTACGAGGCCGTCGGCTATCTGTCCTGCCTGTTTGCAATGGCATCGTTGTGGACGGCGTTCAAGGTGCGCGCGGTGTCATGAAACTGGTGGTGAATGCACTCGCAGCGGAACGTGGCGGTCGCGCGGTCTTTGCCGACCTTTCGTTCGCGGCGGAGCCCGGCACGCTGCTGCGCATATCCGGTGCCAACGGCGCGGGCAAAACGACCCTATTGCGCATACTCGCCGGGCTCGGCGCGGCGGCTGCCGGCAGCGCAATATGGCAGCGTGACGGTGTCGACATATCCGCCGCGGAGGCCGCCAGCTTCGCCGGTCATGCCAATGCCTTCAACGAAGCGCTTACCGTTCGCGAGAACCTCACCTACGCGGCCGCGCTAGCGGGCGTTGCGCCGACAGCTGATGGCATCGCCTCGGCGCTCACCGCGTTTGGCGTGAAATCCCTGATCAATCGCCGCTTCGGCACCCTGTCGCAGGGCCAGCGCAAACGCAGCTCGCTCGCGCGCCTGCTGCTCGGTCCGCAACGTGGCCGCCGCGCCTGGCTGCTTGATGAGCCATTCGTCGCGCTTGACATCGATACCCAGACGCTGCTCGCTGCCATCATCAGCGCTGAACTGGCGGCCGGTGGTCTGGTCGTTTACACCTCACACCAGACCGTCGAGATCGCTGCCGCGAAGGTGCAGGAGGTTTCGCTGTGAGCCTCTTGCGCGCTACGTCCGCCGTTTTCCGACGGGAGCTGCAGCTCTTCGCGCGGCGCAAGAGCGATTGGGCCAATCCGCTGATGTTTTTCCTGATCGTCTGCTCATTGTTCCCATTTGCTGTCGGCAGTGAGTCGGAGCGACTGAAACTCATCGGTATTGGCGTCATCTTCGTTGGCGCGCTGCTGGCGGCAATGCTCTCATTGCCCAGGCTGTTCGATGAGGACGCCCGTGATGGTTCGATTGAGCTGATGCTTACGTCGCCGGAGCCGCTCGCCGCGCTGATCCTCGCGCGCGTGGCTGCGCTCTCGCTCGCGCTGGGCGTGGCGCTCGCCGTCGTCACGCCGGTGTTCGCATTGTTCTATGCGCTGCCGCTTGATGTCGCGGGCATGCTGGCCCTGACGGTGGCGATGGCCGTACCAACGCTGCTGCTGGTGGGTTCGATCGCGGCCGCCCTGCTCGTGTCCGCACGCGGCGGTGCGATCCTGACGGCGGTGCTGGTGTTGCCACTCACGATTCCGACGCTGATCTTCGGCGCCGGCGCTGCGCTCAAGGTGTTCTACGGCGAATCACCGACCGCTGAACTCGCACTTCAGGCCGCCTTCATGCTGCTTGCTCTAGCATTGTGTCCGCTCGCGGCTTCGGCTGCATTAAAGATCAGTACCGATTAGCCGTGGCACGTACCGAACAACAAAGCAACGAAAAATT
>CAYMSY010000063.1:0-8915 GCA_964393195.1 uncultured Alcaligenaceae bacterium
GTCGATTATTAGTAAATATCAGTGCCAAGCCCCATGAAATGGTGATTTCAAGGAAAAGTTGATAGCTAAAATTGATGATGATCAGGCCGGCAAAAATTGCCCCGGCCAGATCCACAGCGCCCCTGCGGTCATGGTCACGTAGCGCAGGAATTTGCCGAAAGCGCCCCACAGGAAACACTGCCAGAACGGCAGCTTGAGCCAACCGGCGACGGTAGCGAGCGGGTCGCCGATGATGGGCAGGAAGGCGAAGAAACAGGCCCGCGGACCGAGTCGCTCAAGCCATATCAGCGCTCTCGCCTGTACCGCCGATTGTTTGTAATTTTCGTAAGCGCGTTTGGCGCCGAAGCCCAGCCACCAGTTGATGCCGCCGCCCAATGCGTTGCCGAGCGTGGCCACGGCGATTGCCGGCCAGAACAGATCGGGGTTGAGTTTGACCAGTCCGAACACTGCCGGCTCGGAGCCGAGTGGCAGCAGCGTCGCCGACACCAGACTGACGACAAAGATCGTCGACAGACCAAACTGCGGCAAGGCCAACCATTGCAGCACACTCGCGAACCATGCTTCCATGCGTGGCATTTTGCAGCATGCAGCGAAAGATCAAGCCCCGACGTATCCGTGTTTCCCCCAGGGAGCGTTGGCAGCCTCTAGATCAATCCGCGCACTGCCCGTATCGCAGCATCGCGACGATCCGCGCCCTGGCCCTCGATGTGAACCACGTGCGCATTGATCCGCCTCAGCTCGGTCGCGATGCGCTCTGTGATCGGTGCCCGCACGTGTTCACCGTCGCGCTGCATGCCGTCGGCAACCCACGCAATGTCGGGTGCGAGCAGGAGCGTCAGCGCGTAACGCGCATGCAGCGTGCGTGCACGCGGGTACAACGATGTGTCAGCGAAAACGAATTCACTATAGATTGCAGTCAGCAGCGGCGCGGTGTCGCAGAAGACGAAAGGCGCCGCATCGGCACGTGCGCGGGTGCGCGCATGCAACTCGTCAACGACCTGGGTTTCCATAATCACCGACTGTTCGTTGTGTGTCGGCGTGCGTCCGCGCAGGTCACAGAACGTGCGCAGATACTCCGGAACCCAGGGACTCTGAAACGCTTCCGCGAGCGTTTTCGCCAGCGTCGTCTTCCCCGTGCTCTCGGCGCCGATGATGCAAATCAGCTGTGGCGTGCTCATGTGGTCGGCACGCGGTGCGAGTGTTCTTTCCAGCGCGTCCGCCAGCCAATCCAGCCCCAGATCGCCAGTGCGAAGAAGATGACGTAAAGCACGACCGTAAGCTGCAATCCCTTGTAGGCAAACAGTGCGACGCTGGCGGCATTGACCACCAGCCAGACCGGCCAGTTTTCGATGAATTTGCGACCAAGCAGCGCGGTGCCAACAATACTGCCAGCCGTGACAAAACCGTCCGCCCACACCACGTCGGAATCGGTGATGGCGCGAAGCAGCGCGGCACAGGCAATCCATAGCGCTGCCCACGAAAAAACAACGATGACGAGGCCGCGTGATTCAAGCGTCTCGATGCGCAGTGGTCCGTGCGCGTTGGCGCGATGCCCGTGCAGCCACTGCCACCAGCCCCAGATCGCCGTGACGGCGAAGAACACATTCACTCCCGCCTCACCGTAGAGCTTGCTTGCATAGAACAGCCATGCGTAGAGCACGCTTGCGACGATGGTCAACGGCCAGCCCCAGTGGATTTCGAACACATTGCAGGCGATGTTTGCGAGTGCGAGCGCGAACGCAACCACCTCCAGCCAGGTGACGGCGGTACCAAGCAGGGTGAAGGCGGTGTCGAGCATCGACTAGAAATCCACCGTCACGCTCGCGCGTACCGTGCGTGGTGTTGACGGGAAAAGGTAAATGCCGCCCCAATACTGGGTCGGTGCTTCACGCCAGTAGATGCGATTGGTGAGGTTTTCAACATTCAGGCGCCAGGTCGTGGATTTGCCGGCGAGCGTGTGTTGATAGCGGGCACCGACGTCGAGTTGCCATGCGCGCGGCAGTTCAACACTACCGTCCGCCGTGACGGTCTTGCCACTCTCGATGGTGGCGAGCGCGTTCAGTGCGAAGCCAGGCAACGCCGACACTTTGTAATCCGCGAACAGCGATGCCTTGGTGCGCGGCACGTTGGTAACACGTTGTCCCACGAGCGTCGGGTCGACCGCCTTGGTGAACCTGGCATCGAGAACGCTAAGACTGGTCTGCAAGGACAAGGCATCATTGACGCGTCCGGTCGCCGCGAGCTCAAGGCCGCGATGGCGCGCCTCTTTGCTGCCGGCCACGCGCAGCGGAACGCCGCTTGCCGTCGGTACATCATCCGCGTACGGTTTGTCGATGCTGAACAGCGCCGCTGTTGCCAGCAATCTCGGGCTCGCCTGCCACTTCACGCCCACCTCGGTCTGGCGGCTCTTGAGCGCGGGCAGCGCCTCGCCGTAGTTGACGAAACGCGATGACCGGTTCGGCACCACTTCCAGCTCGGCGCCCTGACCCCATGATGCATAGAACATCGTCGACGCCGACGGCGACCAGGCAAGTCCCGCCCACGGCGTGGTGACTGTCTGGTCGTAGGACACGGCGCGTGAGCCGTCGCCACGCTCGCTCGCGCGATGCAGGCGCGACACGCGCACGCCCGCGAACGATTGCACCGAGCTCGTCAGGTCGGAGGTGATGGCGACATAACCCTCAAGCGCGCGCTCGCGGCTGTCGGTATTGAGTTCGGTCAACGACGGATCGGCCGGCAATGCGACCGGCGCGTAGATGTTGCTGCTGCCGACGTAGTTGTAAGCCTGAAGTGGCGGCAGGTCGGCGCGGATGCTGCGTCCGCTGGCGCCGACACGCAAGGAATGTTTCACCCCCAGCGCATCAAGCTTGCCGTCGAGGTGTGCGTCCCAGCTCGATAGCGTGCGTTTTTCGCCTTCGCTGCGGAAATCGTAGATATCGACATCGCCGTTGCCGCACAGGCCCGGATAAACATAGTTCGCGGCATTACCAGAAATCACTGGCGCAGGGCTACAGCCATCCGGAAAGGCAAGGCGGTCATTGATCCTTGTCGACTGCGTGTTGGCGGAAACGCGCGCGGTCCAGTCAGCATTGAAACGATGGTTCAGCGCGACCTGGGCGATCGTGCTGGTCGCCTCAAACGGCAGCGACCACGGCTGGTTGTTGAGATTCAGTCGCGGGTTGATATGCGACGGCAGTGTGTCGCCGAAACCGTCGCCATTGACATCGAGCAGGCCGAGGCCGGGCACCGACGGCTGGCGTTTCTTGTGGTACTCAAAGTCGGCTGATACCGACGTATTCGCTGACAGCGCCGTCGCCAGCGCGAGGCTGGCAAACTGGCGCGAACCGTCGGCATGATCGAAATGCGAACGCAGTTTCTCGGCGGCGATGTTGACGCGCACGCCGACATTGCCCAGCATCGCATTGGCATCGATGTGCGCCTTGCTGCCGCCATGTTCGTCGAGCCCGAGTGTCGCCGTGGTGAACGCGTCCTTGAGCGGCACCTTGGTGACGTAATTGACGAGCCCGCCGGGCGCAGAAACGCCCGACTGCAAACCGGCCACGCCCTTCAATACTTCGATGCGGTCCTTGTTCTCGAGCGCGACAGGCGCGTAATTCGACATCGCCAGCCCGTTGCGCCGGAAATTGCCGGCCTGGTCCAACAGGAAGCCGCGCACCGACAGGCTCTCGATGTAGCCCGTCGTGTTGTAGGCGTCGGCCAGCGAGGCGTCGAGCTTGAGTGCCTGCGAAAGCGTTTGCGTCGCGGTTCCGGCCAGCAGGTCGGCGCCGATGACGGTCACGCTCTGTGGCGTTTTTGCCAGCGGCGCGCCAAAGCCGCCCACGTCGGCATTGTCGACGTCCAGCACCGGCGCCGATTTGCCGGTGACCGTGACCGGCTCCAGGCGCTGCGCGCTCGCGGGCGTGGGTGAGGGCGCGGTCTGCGCAAAGGCAACAGCGGATAAAGCCGCCAGCGCAGCCGAGAGTGATTTCAATGTGTATGCCATCGAGAATTCCTGTTCGACGGCAGGGTCAAGTGCACGGACGGGGCCCAAATCCTTGAATGGACCGGGCTAAATCAGCGACGCTTCCCTGCGCAAGTATTACCTTGATCAAGTTCCAGGGTGTCATCTCAGCCGATCTCCTGTCGAAGATCAGCACCCCTAGCGTTTACTGGCCTGCTTTATGCAACCAGCCTGCGCATTGTAGCGGTGCAAATCGGCTGACTGCCCTTAAACTTGCGCCTGTCAAAAATTGAGCGCCCATTCAAGCGCCCGTCGACGAGGACTTCCGATGCTGCTTGGTTTTGTTTTTCTCTACCTGCTGGTCACCATTGGCATCGGGCTGTGGGCCGCCAAACGTGTGAAGAACACGGCCGATTACGCCATTGCCGGCCGTCATCTGCCGTTGATCATGATTGTGACGACGACCTTTGCGACGTGGTTTGGCAGCGAAACGGTGCTGGGTATCGGCGCCAAATTTGTGCAGGGCAATCTCGGAACGGTCGTTGAAGATCCGTTCGGTGCGTCGTTCTGCCTGATCTTCGTCGGTTTGTTTTTTGCGGCGCGGCTGTACAAACAGACCTTGTTGACCATCAGCGATTACTACCGTCAACGCTTCGGCAAGTCGGTCGAGATCCTCTGCTCGATCATCATCATGCTGAGCTACCTCGGCTGGGTCGCGGCGCAGGTCACGGCGCTGGGCCTTGTGTTCAACATCCTGTCGGCCGGTGCGATCACATTTGAATGGGGCATGGTCATCGGCGTCGCCTCGATCCTCATCTACACGCTGTTCGGCGGCATGTGGAGCGTCGCGCTGACCGATTTCATCCAGATGATTGTGCTCGTCGTCGGCCTGTCGATCATCGCGGTCATGGCCGGCAACATGGCCGGCGGCGCCGACAAGGTCATCGCCTACGCGCAAAGCAAGGAGATGTTCCGCTTCTTCCCGGAGCCGTCGTTCAAGGACATGCTGTTCTTCTTCGCCGCTGCGATCACCATGATGCTTGGCTCGATTCCGCAGCAGGACGTGTTTCAGCGCGTAATGTCGGCGAAGGACATCAAGGCGGCCACGCGCGGCCCGGTGATCGGCGGTATTTGCTATCTGCTGTTCGCCTTTGTGCCAATGTTCCTTGTCGTTGCCGCACTGATCATCATGCCGGAGCAGACGGCGGAATTGCTCAAGGGCGATACCCAGAAAATCCTGCCGACGCTTGTGCTTGAGAAGATGCCCTTCATTGCGCAGGTGATTTTCTTTGGTGCGCTGCTGTCCGCCATCAAGTCCTGCGCGTCGGCGACGCTGCTGGCGCCGAGCGTGACTTTCATTGAAAACATCTACAAGCACTTCAACAAGCACATGAGCGACCAGCAGACGCTGAAAGCCATGCGCATCGCGGTGCTGGTGTTTTCGATGCTGGTGCTGGGCTATGCCATGGCGTCACGCGGCACCAAGATTTACGACATGGTCTCGGGCGCCTATCAGGTCACGCTGGTCGGCGCCTTCATTCCGCTCGTGTTCGGGTTGTACTGGAAGCGGGCGACGACGCAAGGCGCCATCGCCTCGGTCGTGCTTGGGCTCGGTGCCTGGCTGCTGATGTATCTGGTGCCTGGCTGGAGCGAAGTGTTTCCGCAACAACTGGCCGGTGTGCTTGCCTCGCTCGCGGGCATGCTCGTAGGCTCGCTGGCGCCGCAATGGATCGAGAACCACCGCGGTCATATTCATCACTACGTGGGGTCGGCGGAGCAGGCTTAATTGCCATCAGCTCTTTGCTGAAACCTTTATTCTGTAAGGCTTGGCGGCTGAATTATATGAAAGTCGACTTTTAGTCGTTTTTCGCTTTGAGCCCATACTGAATGCGGTTTTCAGCGAAAAGTTGTCAGAACTTTAGCCGCTTGAAAATCCGCTCCGGGATGTGCTGGATGATCAGCATGATCAGGCGCCAGAAGCCCGGCAGATAAACGACGTTGCGCTTTTTGTCGATGGCGCGGACGATGCCTGCAGCGACCGCTTCGGGCGTCGCCCACAACGCGCCTTTTTTGCTGATGTGCGCCGTCATCGGCGAATCGATAAAACCGGGCTTGACGGTCACCACGTGTACGCGCCGCGCTGCCATGCGTGCGCGCAGGCCCGAGCAGAACGCCGTGAGCCCGGCTTTGGCGGCCCCGTACGCGTGATTGCTGCCGCGCCCCCGATCGCCCGCGACCGACGAGATGACCGCGACGGTGCCGCCTGCCGCGCTATCCGCCGCCATGCGTTCGGCCAGCAGTTGCGCCCACAACGCGGCGCTGGTGAAGTTGGTTTGCAACTCGCTGGCGAGGTAATTTGCATCGCTGTCCGAGCGCGCAGAATCGGTCAGGCTGCCATAGGCGATTAGCGCGATGCGAGGCACGGTCATTGCGCGTACCGTAGCCGCGATGAACGCGGTGTCCGCCAGATCGCCAACCACCGTCGCGACGTGCGGTGCGCCACGCACGCGCGCATCGGATGCGACGCGTGCCAGCTCGTCAGCATTGCGCGCGATGAGCGTCAAGGCATGACCGCGCTGTGCCCACATGCGAATCGCTGCCTGCGCCACGGCCGAGGTGGCGCCCACCACGGCCACGGCCGGGTTGTTCTTCGTTGCACCGGTTGTGTCACTCATTTTTCAATCCTGTGAAGCCGTCACGCGGCGCCAGAACGACGACGAGATCGCCGGATCGCGCATCGCCTCCAGCTCGCGCCACTGCGGAAAAAATCGCTGGAACATCGCCGCCGACATGCGTGCGTCTTTCGCCGGATAGACGCGACCGCCGACGTCAGCGACCATCGCATCGGCACGGTCGAGTGCACGACGATCACGGTCGTCGGGCGCCGGAATATCGAGCGCCACGGTGGTGCCCGCCATCGGGAAGCTCATGAGTCCGGGCGAAGGCTTGTCACCAAAGGTCTTGATCACGGCAAGGTAACTCGCGACGCCTGCTTCACGCAGATGCGCGAGGATGCGCGGGACGGTCTCGCGCGCAGCGTCGGTCGGAACGACGAACTGGTACTGGATGAAGCCGCGCTTACCGTAGGCGCGGTTCCAGCCGTTTACCGCATCAAGCGGGAAGAAAAACTGCCACAGCGGAATCGTTTCGCGTTTTGCGGTACGCATCGAATTGGCGCGGTAGTAGAGCGCATTGAAGGTCTTCGCGCTCCAGCGTCCGAGTAGCCAGCGCGGCGCGTCGATCGGCATCGAAAGCCTCGTTGGCGCCGGCGTGAGCCATTCGTCGGGTCCCTCGCAATGCCTGCCGCGAAAGAACACGCCCCGCAGCCCACGATCCAGCGTGTCAATCCAGCCGACGGTGTATTCCCACGGCTTGCTTGCGTCATCGAGCGCGAGGTAATCGTCAATCGTGCTGTCGCCGCCGAAGAGCCGCGTCTCCTGTTCAATCGCCGCACCCGGTACACGCACAAGTTGCAGGCTGGCCTCGGCGATCAAGCCCGTGAGCCCGAGTCCGGCAATCGTTGCACCGAACATCGCGTGATCCGGTGTGACCGGTTGCGTTGAGCGCCAGTCCGATCGTGTGAGTTGCAACGATTTGATGAATCCACCGAAAGTCCCGGCACCGTGGTGATTCTTGCCATGCACGTCATTGGCAATCGCGCCGCCGACCGTCACGTATCGCGTGCCCGGCACCACCGGCAAAAACCACCCGCACGGCAGCATGGCCTGCGCAATATCAGCCAGCGAGGCCCCGGCTTCACAGGTCAGCACACCGTGAACCGCATCGAATGCCAGCAGGCGATCACGGCGAAACGCATGCAGCAGCGTGCCGCCATCATTGATGCACAGATCGCCGTAGCTGCGTCCGAGACCGCGCGGCAGGAACGTGCCTGAGGGCAGCGTGCCGCCATCGGCGAACGCGTGCGAATGCTTTGGCGAATAGCCCCGTCCCCACGGCTGATCGAGCGACAGCGGGTTCAACTTAGGCACTCACTCCAGTAGCAGGGGAATCCACAGCGTACCGAGAATCGCGAGCAGGCAGAACGCGATGATCGCGAGCCAGACATTGGTCCATCCCGACGATGTCTGCACGATGACCGGGGGCGTCGTTTCCGAGCGTCGCTCCAGCGCCTGATGAATCAATCGCGGCACCTGTGGCAGGGCGGAGGACAGATAAGGAGCCTGTTCGATCAGGCGTTGCCACACGGCTTCCGGGCCGACCTGATCGCGCATCCACTTTTCAAGGAAAGGCTGCGCCGTGGCCCACAGATCAAGGTAAGGATCCAGCTGACGGCCGAGGCCCTCGACGTTGAGCAGCGTCTTTTGCAGCAGCACCAGTTGCGGCTGGATTTCGACATTGAAGCGGCGCGACACCTGAAACAGTCGAAGTAGCACTTTACCGAACGAAATGTCCGCCAGCGGCCGGTCAAAGATCGGTTCGCAGACGCTGCGCACGGCGTTTTCCAGCTCGTCGACGCGGGTACCCGGTGGCACCCAGCCCGACTCAATATGCGCCGTTGCCACGCGGCGATAGTCGCGACGGAAGAACGCCAGGAAGTTCTCGGCGAGATAGCGGCGATCGGTGTCGGTCAGCGTACCGACGATGCCAAAGTCCATGCCGACGTACTGACCGAGGTGATCGGCATCGGTGCGCACCGCGATGTTGCCCGGATGCATGTCAGCGTGAAAGAAACCGTCGCGAAACACCTGCGTGAAGAAAATCTCGACGCCATCGCGTGCAAGCTTCCTGATGTCAACGCCCGCTTCGCGCAAGACATCGGTCTGGTTCACCGGTGTCGCGTGCAGACGCTCCATGACCATCACGTTCTGCTCGCACCAGTCCCAGTAGACCTCGGGCATGTAGAGCAGCGCCGAGCCGGTGAAGTTGCGGCGTAGTTGCGAGCAGTTGGCCGCCTCGCGGACGAGATCCAGCTCGTCGTGCAGGTACTTGTCGA
>CAYMSY010000063.1:8925-12352 GCA_964393195.1 uncultured Alcaligenaceae bacterium
TTGCCGCCGCTGAAGAGCAGCGCGGGACGGTCGAATTCGGCGACGACCTCGCGCGGTTTCAGTCGGTGACCATCAGCACTGAATGTTTCAACCCAGCCCGCGAGCACTCGCAGCAGCGCCAGATCGCTTTCAATTACCGGCTTGATATTCGGGCGCAGTACCTTCACCGCGACTTCACGCGTCTCGAAGGTGTCGCCGACTTTCAGCTGAATGGTCGCGAAGTGCACCTGCGCGACGCTCGCACTTGCCACCGGCGTCCACTCGAAGTCGGCGAACACCTGTTCAACCGGTCGCCCGTAGGCGCCTTCCAGTACCTTGCGCACGCCTTCTGCCGGAAATGGCGGCACCCGATCCTGCAACATCGACAACTCGGTCGCGATGTCCGGCGGGATCAGATCCGGCCGCGTCGACAGCACCTGACCAAATTTCACGAAAATCGGCCCCAGCGATTCCAGCGCCACACGCAGGCGGGCGCCGCGCGGTAACGCATGCGTTCGCGCGCCCAGCAGCCGGCCTGCCGCGCGCAACAGCGGATTCGGTGCGTCCTTCAGGACAAATTCGTCGAGTCCGTTGCGGTGAAAGACATTGAGGATTTTCGCGAGGCGGAATAGGCGCATGCTTCGATTCTATGAGGCGACGGCGGCGACAGTTGTCTATCATCGCGAACTGAAGGAAGATCGCACCATGCCCGAAATCACCGCGACTGCAGATTTGGCCGCGCCGGACCCGTTGTTCGATCTGGCGCCAGTGTCGTTGTGGCTCGAGGATTTCAGCGCGGTTTACGAGCTGCTGCAGACCTGGCGGGCGAACGGCGTGACCGACATCGTGCACTACCTTCGTGAGCATCCCGCCGCGATTGGCGAATACTTTTCGAGTATTCGCGTGCTCAAGGTCAACCAGCGCACGCTGGATTTGTACGGCGCGAGGGATTTGCCGACGCTGCTCACGGCCGGTAGTACGATCTTTGACAACACCGATCAGGCTGCCGCCATTGCCGAAATCGCCAAGCTCTGGAACGGTGCGAATGCCTATCAGACCGAAACCATCAACTACACGCTTGACGGTCGCACGCTCAACATCCGCCTTAACGTCAACCGCCTGGCACATGTCAACAAGCCGTGGGACCGCATGCTGATGGCGATTGAGGACTTCACCGAGCAGAAGCGGGCACAGCGTGCCGCTGCGACCAACGAGGCGTACGCCCGCGGCCTGTTCGAACTGTCACCGGTGTCGTTGTGGGTTGAGGATTTCAGCGAGGTCAAGCAACTGCTGGACGAAGTGCGCGAGCAGGGCATCACCGACTTCCGCACCTTTGTCGATGTGCATCCGGAGTTTGTGGCATCGTGCATGGAGCGCATTCGCGTGATCGATGTGAACCGGCAGACGCTCACGATGTTTGGCGCCGAAAGCAGGGACGAGCTGCTGGCGCGGCTGTCGGAAATATTCCGCGACGAAATGGGCCGCTCGTTCGCAGAGCAGCTGCTCGATTGCTGGAACGGCAACCTGTTTCAATCGCGCGAAACACTCAACTACTCATTGCGCGGCGATCCGATTCACCTGCACATGCAATGGTCCGTGCTGCCGGGGCACGAAGCGAGCTGGGATCTCGTTCAGGTCGCACTGACCGATATCAGCGCACGCAAGAAGGCAGAGGCCTATCTTGAATTCCTGGGCAAGCACGACGCACTGACCAAGCTCAGGAACCGTGCCTTCTACGACGACGAAATCGCCCGCCTCAATCGGCGCGGACCGTTCCCGGTCGGGGTGCTGGCGGTCGATCTTAATGGCCTCAAGGCGATCAATGACGAGTTTGGGCATTCCGTTGGTGATTCGCTGCTGCGGCGCGCGGGCGAGGCGCTGAAGAAGGCGTTGGGCGACTCCATGCAGGCGGCGCGCGTGGGCGGCGACGAGTTTGCCTGCCTGCTGCCGCGCTACGGCGACACCGAAATGGCGACGCTGGTTGAAGGCATCAAGATGGTCGTCGATCTCAACAACCAGTTCTATCAGGGGCCGCGGCTGTCGCTGGCCGTCGGTGCGGCCGTGTGCAGGGCACCGGGCGAGCTGGAGAAGGCGCTGCGTGCCGCGGACGATGCCATGTATGCGGCAAAACGTACACACTATCAGGGCAAGGGGCCTTGAGCGGTGCGCCTGTCGTCAACGATGACGCGAGGCGGTAATCCCTAGAATACGAACTGTCTTCCCGCTAGCACTGGCTGCTGCCTGTCATGTCCGCATCGTCCGAGCCGATTCTCTGGCAATTTTCCCTGTCCAGCATCAACGCCATCGTCTGGGTGGTATTGCTGCTGCTTGCGCTGGCAATGGGGTTTCGCATGCGCTGGGGGCGGCTGGTGGCGCTGGCCGCCTTCTTGACGCTGGATCTGATCGCATTTGGCGCCTTTGTACGGCTGACGGATAGCGGCCTCGGCTGTCCCGACTGGCCGGGTTGCTATGGCCAGCTGCTGCCGGCTCAGGCCACCACACAGATCAATCAGGCGATTGCCGAGCAAGGGGGGACGCACGGCCCGGTGAGCCACGGCAAGGCGTGGATTGAGATGCTGCATCGCTATCTGGCGTCATTCATCGGTGCGCTGATTCTCGTGATGTTCGTGCGTGCGCTGGTGTCACGGCTGCGGCCCGGCGGCATGCGTGAGGTCGCGGCCACGGCGCCGGTCGGCTGGCAATGGCCGCTGCTGCTGCTCATCGTGGTCAGTCTGCAGGGGCTGTTCGGCAAGTGGACGGTGACACTCAAACTGATGCCCATCGTCGTCACCACGCACCTGATGGGCGGCATGCTGCTGTTCGCATTGCTGATCTGGTTCTGGATGCGCGAGCGCGAACGGGCGGGCGATGCACGTGCGGCACCGGTGGCAGCACCCGCAATGACGCATCGTCTGACCTGGATCGCCTTGCTAGCGGTGGTTGTGCAGATTTTTCTCGGCGGCTGGGTCAGTACCAATTACGCTGTGCTTGCCTGTCCGGACTTTCCGGGTTGCAACGGTTCGCTGATGCCGGCGGTGGCGTGGGGTGATGGTTTCACGCTGATGCGCGCGATGGGGCGCAATCCCGACGGCAGCTTTCTGTCGATCGATGCGCTGCGTGCCATCCACTGGGCGCATCGTATTGGTGCACTGGTGGCGACGGTCATCGTAATCGCGGCGGCGGTCAGCCTCATGCGCGCGAGCACCGAGCTCAAGCGTGTCGCACTCGCGATCAAGCTCGCGCTGCTGGTTCAGGTGATGATCGGCATCAGCACCGTGCTGTTCAATCAGCCCATTCTTGTTGCCACTGCGCACAATTTCTTCGCGGCGGCACTGCTCGGGACGTTGCTGGCGGCCGCGTATCGTCTGCGCGGCAGCCGTTAGAGGCATTGCGGCTCTTGCCCGCGTCGTCGCGGCGCTCGCTTCGGTTGCGGCTTTCCGGTAACGAA
>CAYMSY010000064.1:0-1667 GCA_964393195.1 uncultured Alcaligenaceae bacterium
CGCAATCAAGTCGATCACCGACTTTGGCGTGTTCATCGGTCTGCCGGGTGGCATCGACGGCCTTATCCATCTGTCCGATCTGTCGTGGACCGTGCCCGGCGAAACCGCCGTGCGCGACTTCAAGAAGGGTCAGGAGCTGGAAGCCGCCGTTCTGGGCATCGACGTTGAGCGTGAACGCATTTCGCTCGGCATCAAGCAGCTTGATGGCGATCCGTTCAACAACTACATCGCGATCAATGACAAGGGCGCTATCGTCACGGGCACGGTCAAATCTGCAGAGCCAAAGGGCGCTGTGATCCAGCTGGCCGATGATGTTGAAGGCTACCTGCGTGCATCGGAAGTCTCGCGTGAACGCGTCGAAGACATCCGCAGCCATGTGAAAGAGGGCGACACGGTCGAAGTGATGATCATCAATGTGGATCGCAAGACCCGCAACATCAGCCTCTCGATCAAGGCGAAGGATTCTGCGGAGGAAGCCGAAGCCGTGCGCACGCACGCCAAGGATGATTCTGCGGCGAGTTCCGGACTGGCTGGCCTCGGCGCGCTGCTGAAAGCCAAACAGGACGGCAGCAAGGCAGAATAAGTCGGGACAAGACGCGGTCGGGTGGCGTTTAGCCACACCGGTATCACAAATAGCTAGACAGGAGAGGGGCACGCAATGACGCGTTCAAGCTTGGTTGCAAGACTCGCCGAGCGTTTCCCTCATCTGATGGCACGTGATACCGAACTGGCCGTACGTCTGATCCTTGACGCCATCGGTGACGCCCTCGCCGAGGGCTCGCGAGTTGAAGTACGCGGTTTCGGCAGCTTTGCGCTGTCGTATCGTCCGCCCCGCGTCGGGCGCAATCCCAAATCTGGTGACCAGGTTGTCGTTCCCGCCAAGTACGTGCCGCATTTCAAGGCCGGAAAAGAGCTGCGCGAGCGTGTTGACCGGCTGGATGCTGATATTGCTGCGAATGCCTGAGCTGGCAAACGCATTTGCCGGAGCGCGGAGTTCGCGCTGCCGAGGACATTACTGTGGACTTTGAAGCGTGGTGGTTGCTGATCCCACTGGCCTGCTTTGCGCTGGGCTGGTTTGCTGCGCGCGTCGACATACGCTACGTGTTGCGCGACGCCCGGGCACTGCCCTCGGCCTATTTTCGCGGCCTGAATTTTCTGTTGCGCGAACAGCACGACAAAGCCGTTGAGAGCTTTGTCGACGTATCGCGCCGTGACCCGCATGCACTGGACCTGCAGCTCGCGCTTGGCAGCCTGTTTCGCAGACAGGGTCGGCTGGGCGAAGCGACCAGTATTCACCAGTCGCTGGTCGATCGCCATGACTTGCCCAAGGAAAAACGCGAACTGGCGCAGTTTGAACTGGCGCAGGACTTTCACGCGGCCGGACTGTTTGACCGGGCCGAAACCGTCTATGAACAGCTGACCGGTTCCGCTTATGAGGCAGAGGCGGTCACCCGGCTGGCTTCGGTGCTGGAACAGGAAAAGTCATGGCAAAAGGCGATCGCTGCGCGCGAGCGCATCCAGCGCCTGAGCGGCGAACCACAAGGCCGGTTCATCGCTCAGTATCACTGCGAGCTTGCCGAAAGCGCGCTGCTTGCTGACGATCAGGCTGGCACGAAATTGCATCTTGCACATGCGCTCGAATCGAACCGCAACAACAGCCGCGCGCA
>CAYMSY010000064.1:1767-5057 GCA_964393195.1 uncultured Alcaligenaceae bacterium
CGAAATTGCATCTTGCACATGCGCTCGAATCGAACCGCAACAACAGCCGCGCGCAGCTCATTGCCTTCCGCGCAGCCATAAAGCGTGAGGATTTGGTCAGCGCAGAAACAGCGCTCGCAGAAATGCAGCGCACGCGACCGGAGCTCCTCGTGTTGGTGGCAGATGACATTGTCAGCCTGTTCCAAAAACGTGGGACGCCGGCATCAGCCGTGGAGCAACTCGCTACAGCACAGCAGGATGCCCCATCAACGCTTGGTCTATCCCGACTGATTGATGCGTCATTGAAGATCGAAGGCCGCGATCAGGCGTTACTGCGACTTAAGCAGGAATTGGCGAACCAGCCATCGGTGCGCGAGGCCGCTCGCCTGCTGGAGCTCGAGAGCAACAAATACGAAGAGGGTGCAGCGCAGACCATGAACGAGGTCGCACAGCTGCTGCACAGAGCCACCGACCGGATTCCAGGATTCCATTGCGGACACTGCGGTTTCCGCGCCCCCCGCTACTACTGGAAATGCCCCGGCTGCAACGAGTGGGAAAGCTTCCGTGCCACCCCGCTCGGGCAGTAGACGACAACTAAAAGCAAGATGACCGAATGAAAATATCCGTTTATGGCGCCGGCTACGTTGGTCTGGTGCAGGCGAGTTGCCTCGCCAGTCTCGGTCATGATGTTGTATGCGCGGAACTGAGCACCGCCCGTCTGGCTGCGCTTGCACGTGGCAAGACACCTTTTTACGAACCGGGGATGGACGAGCTGCTGACGCAGGAGCTTGCTGCGGGGCGCCTGCGATTCACCAGTGATCCTGCCGATGCGGCTGCACACGGTGAAGTCCAGTTTCTCGCCGTCGGAACGCCACCGCTGGATGATGGCTCCAGTGACTTGTCCTATCTGCTCGCAGCGGCCGATACCATCGCCGCGTTTGCGCCCAACAACAGCCTCATTGTGACCAAGTCGACCGTGCCGGTCGGAACAGGGCAGAAGCTGGCGGCCCGCCTCAAGTCCTCTGCGGCTAAAGTGGGTCGATCTGTTGTCTTCCGGGTCGCGTCCAACCCCGAGTTTCTGGCCGAAGGCCATGCGCTCAAGGATTTTATGGAGCCGCAAAGGACAGTCTTTGGAGTGTCCGACTCGTTCGCGGAATCGCAGTTGCGCGAGGTCTATGCTCCGCTCAAGCTGGGCGCTGACCGGACGCTCGTCATGTCGGTTGAGTCTGCTGAGCTCGCGAAATACGCGGCAAACGCTATGCTCGCGGTTCGCATTTCGTTCATGAACGAGCTGGCCAATCTGGCCGACGTGACGGGCGCCTGTATTGATTCAGTGCGCGAGGCCATGTCGCTTGACGACCGCGTCGGACGCAAGTTCCTCAATTCAGGTTGCGGTTACGGCGGCTCCTGTTTTCCGAAAGATGTCACGTCGCTGGTGAAGCAGGGGGAAGCCGCGGGATCAGTGATGCATATCGCGAACGCCGCAGCGGAAATCAATGTTCGTCAGCGTCAACTAATGGCCGACCGCCTCATTGAGCTGTTCTTGGCTGAAGGGCGAAGCCCTGCAGGGTCAATCGTTGCACTTTGGGGGCTGGCTTTTAAGCCGGATACCGATGATGTGCGTGAGGCACCAGCCATCGTCATGGCGCAAAAACTGTTGGACGCCGGGTTCACTGTTCGCGCTTACGACCCGCAGGCGGAGCACACGGCCCGTGCCGAGCTTGCCTCGTTCCAGAACTTCTCGACAACGCCGACTGCGATGGAAGCCGTCGCTGGAGCAGATGTGCTGCTTATTGCTACCGAGTGGAAAGAGTTCTTAGCTGCCGACCCAGCTGACGTCGCCCGTTTCATGCGGACTCCGATTGTTTTTGACGGTCGCAGCGTTTTTGATGCCGCGCGGGCTCGCGCTGCCGGATTGCGCTATCACGCCTTCGGTCGCAAGTACGCCTGACCCGCGTTGACCTCATGTGATACATGATATAGTGGTCTCAACCTGTTGATTTAAAGAGAAAGACTATCGCCAAAGCCAAGCTATCGTACGTGTGTCGCGAGTGCGGCGCTGTCGCGAGCAAGTGGCAGGGACAATGCTCGTCCTGCGAATCGTGGAATACGCTGGAAGAGTCGCGAATGACCTCCAGCCGCGCTACGGCAGCGACCGCGCCAAGTGCAAAAGTTGTCAAGCTCTCCGAGGTGCAGCAAAACGCCGACGAGCGTTGGACGTCCGGATTGCCAGAATTCGACCGGGCACTGGGCGGTGGACTGGTGCCGGGAGGCGTTACTTTGATCGGTGGCGACCCGGGCATCGGCAAGTCGACTCTGACGTTGCAAGCCATTGCTGCTCTGTCCACCAGCAAGACATCGCTTTACGTGTCTGGCGAAGAATCCCCCGCGCAGGTGGCCGCTCGCGGAGCCCGTCTCGGCTTGAATCTGTCGGCGATCAATATGCTTGCCGAAACGTCGCTGGAGGCGATTGTCGAGCAAATCGCATTGCTGTCGCCCCAAGTCGTCGTAATCGACTCCATACAAACTTTGTTCAGCGAATTGTTCTCGTCTGCGCCAGGCTCCGTGGTGCAGGTGCGTGAATGCGCCGCCGAGCTGACCCGTCTGGCAAAACGAACTGGAACCGCAACCATACTGGTTGGGCACGTTACCAAAGACGGGGCAATCGCAGGACCGCGCGTCCTCGAGCACTTAGTTGATACGGTGATTTACTTTGAGGGTGAGCCCGGATCAAACGTTCGCATCATTCGTGCACTCAAAAACCGCTATGGTGCCGCCAACGAAATAGGCGTCTTCGCAATGCTTGAAGACGGCTTGCGAGGTGTGACTAATCCGTCTGCGCTGTTTCTCGCGCGCGGGCAGGAAGTATCACCAGGAAACGCGGTGTTCGCGGCCATCGAGGGATCACGGCCACTCCTGGTACAGGTTCAGGCGCTGGTGGATCGCACCGGCGGCACGCCAAGGCGCGTCTGCACCGGGTTTGATAGCCAGCGGCTCGCGATGTTGCTTGCCGTCATGAATCGCCATCTCGGGTGTCAGCTAGGTGGCTTTGACGTATTCATCAACGTCGTTGGTGGGCTCCGGATCACTGAGCCAGCAGCAGATCTTGCGATCGTGGCAGCCATATGGTCCTCGTTGTCGGGAGTGCCGATTGCGGCTGACGTAGTGATATTCGGTGAACTCGGCCTTGCCGGCGAGGTACGTCCCGTCATCGGCAGTGCACTACGCGTGGTAGAAGCCGATAAACTTGGTTTTTCACGTGTTATCGGTCCACCGGTCAACCGTCAGGCCCGGGAGCGTGTGGACGACGA
>CAYMSY010000064.1:5157-12340 GCA_964393195.1 uncultured Alcaligenaceae bacterium
CACGTATTCCCCGATGTCGCAGCAACAAGCATTCCCCTCTGAAGAAATCGCCAAACGCTTGCGGGACGCAACCGTTGCGCTTGGGCCCGGCGACTTTGAGGCAGCAACGAAACTGTTGTCGGACCCGCTTTGGGACACGCTTGAAGCCCACTTCTGGAACGCGCCACACCCGTTGCCCCCGGCTGCACGTCAGGCACTGGATGCCTATCTTCACATCGCCAAAACACTCTGGCACAAGGCTGGTTTGGGACAGTCTCATCCGATTGCGCTCTACAAGACGACATTGCTTTCGAGCGCGGCGATCGAGACAGCACTTCGTGTGCTAGCGCGCATCTATGCAGGATGTAATCTCGGGTTTTGCGCCCCTCCGCCGGGATTTTGGAGAACCGTCTATGCGCTCACCGGCTACGTAATCTCCGAAAAATTTACGGATCGGGCCAACCGCGCGGCACTGACAAACCAGACGCTTCAACTGTGGCTGATGGCATGGCTCAACCCTCTTTCGCTTGCACCCGGACGTTTGCCTGTCGCTGTCCGACTGGTAGGCATACTTTCAAAGACATGCAGCTACACCTTGTCGTCACCAACTCACGCCGGCTCCGGACTCGCAGCGGCCGATCTGCTAAGCGATGCGCCTCCGATGCCGTTTGCCCGTGTGCCGGCAATGTGGGAACCCTCCGCGCCGCTCTATATCAATGCACAAGACGCGGCCTTCACTATCCGCGAACTCGCGACGCCCCCCTCCAGATCGGCTCCTAGCGACGTATACGAATCCCTGCTGCAATCCGCACTACAGGTCGGTTTGACCACGCAGGAGATGCAGGACTTTGTGCGCCGCGCCATGCGCGAATTCGGTTATAGCAACGCAAGGTCGATTCCGCGTGTTGGGCGGATGGACCGTGTCACGGCGGTTGTGGGGTTTATCGAGTGCTGGAGTGCCCTGCAGGCTCAGTCCAAGCCGGGCACCGCAGCCGGCGGCGCCTTCACATCACACCAAGCCCTGGTCGTCAACCATAGTGATGGCGGCTTCTTGTTGCGGTTCGAGTTGAAACAACCGCTACTAAGCGTCGGTTCGATGATTTGCCTTCGAGGCAACGACGCAGAGCCGTGGACTGTCGCTGCCATCAGGTGGCTGGAGGATACGCACGGCGTGGTGATGGCTGGATGCGAGGTGTTCTGCAATTTTGCAGAGGCTCGGATTGCACAGAATATGGAGTCACGGCAACAGATTCCTTTGGTGACGTTTCAAAGGGACGAAGCGACTTGGTCGCTAGGGCCGTATGACACCGCTCGCTCGCCAAGTGTCTCGCAGCTTCGTGTAGACGACGAGCTGTGGGTTGTTGCGGCTGCGTCCGAGCTCGGCGAAGACTGGCAGCGCGCCACAGTACTGGACTCAACGCCCTCCGGTTAGGTCATGCCCCACAGTGGCCTATTAGCCCGTGGCAGCACATGTGAGCTCAGTGCAGCGCAAAGATACCGCCGTCGCCACCATAACGACTAGCACTTAGCACGTTTTGATAAGAGCCGAGCGTTCGTAGACACACAAACCGTTCGCCTACGCATACCAGCGGGAGCCGCTTACCGCTCGTCAGCAGTGCGCGTCGGATGCCGATATCCAACTTTAAACTTTGTTTATTGACGTTGAGATAGTGAGCGTTAGTATGAAAATACTACGATTGGTCCTGAGCACGGTGGCACTGCTGTTGTTTGGTACAAAAATTTGGGCTGATGATCGTAGCAAGCAGGAGGCCCACCCTGAAGCCGTTACCTGCGAGAAGAAGTATCGGGAAGCCGAGGTCCTCGCAGGTTCTGCGCACCAACCGGGAGCCATGCGAGAGGTTTGTCAAAACGTGATCGAGTCTTGTCTGGGCGAAAATTCAAACAATATCGACTGCGCACGCGCGAAGCGCGATTTGTCTGCAGCACTCGTGCAGGCGCGTAAATTTCGTGAACAGAAAGCTGGTCGATAGGTATAGACGATGCAAATGCTTCGAAAAGGTCGCTGCGGTTTTACTTTGATTGAGTTGATGGTGACACTGGCCTTGGTAGCGATACTGGCAGCTTTGGCTGGACCATCAATCGATTTGTTAGCTCGGCGTGTGCGACTGGACAGTGATACCGAGCGATTTCAATCGACTCTTTCATATGCTAGATCGGAAGCGGTAAAACGCTCGACTACTGTTTCTGTAGTTCCATCTGCCGGTGGATTTTCCGGCGGATGGAGGGTCTTCACGGATGATGGGACTCTGAATCCGGACTGTACATTGACTGCCGCGCAGGGCGAGGCGCTGCTGCGAGTTCAAGACCCATTGTCCACTTCCACAAACATTATGGTCGCCGCGTCGCCGGCGTCCGAGGCGACTGCGATTGCTTGTGCGGTTGCTCAGCCCACGCCCCCTGCATGTATCTCGTACAAGCGCGACGGAACTGCGATCAATACTGACGGAAGTTTTTTAGCCTTTACGTATTGCCTCCGGGATCAATCAAATCCGACCGGCATGTTCCGTGCAGTGATTATCAACAGCACAGGGCAAGGCTACCTGGCGAAGGTGAAAAATTGAACTGGAAGTGTAAATTCAGCAGAGACAACAAATCGAGAGGCTTTAGTCTGCTTGAAGTTCTGGTGTCTATTGTTGTGGTGACCATGGGCCTACTTGGCCTTGCGGGGATGTCGATTCGGTCGCTGAGCGCCAACGACAGTTCAGGCTATCGCGCCGCAGCGGCACTGCAGGCCATGCAAATCAGCGACCTGATGCGGGCAAATCGTCAAGCCGTGGTTGACGACCAGTACAACGTTGCCTACGGCGTCACAACCGGCAACTCGGCAAGAGCTACAAGCGACATTGCCGCGTGGAAGGCCATTATTGCTAGATTGCCATCAGGTGATGGCGCTATAAGCTATGTCGCAGCAGACGGAACGGTAACCGTCACTGTGCGCTGGGACGACAGACGTGGAAATCAAGGCTCCAGTGAAACCAATACGTTGCAGACTTATGCATACTCTTTCCGAATCTAGAGCCTCCTTTCGTGCCGCTTGGCATCGGGGCATGTCACTGGTAGAGCTGATGGTCGCACTAGCGATCTCGCTGGTAGTGCTATATACGGTGGTCAGTCTCTATGGTTCGACAAGAATGAATAATCGACTTCAGACGGGAGTGAGTCGCATCAATGAGAACGCACAAATGACTGCGGAGCTGCTCGCACGAGATATTCGACAGATATCTAACATGGGTTGCCCGGCACTGGGGGACGCAGCGCGGGGCTTTCGCAGACTGTCGCGAAACAGCATTGACGCGACGGGTGCACCAAACACTTTCAGCATGACGCCCACCAACGTCATTCAGCTTTTGCCGGCTAGCGCCGAGACAAAGGCATTAGCAGGTACTGTAGTTATTGAGGTCACGCATGCGGCAAATAACGGTGTTCACCTGAACGCAAAAATGACCTCGCGTGCGGCGCTAACCGATATATTTTTACGCGGCGATCCCGGCATAAAAATTCCAACGTCACTATCCAGCAGTAACAGCTACCCAGCAGCGATTATTTCGGACTGTGCTACCGCCGAATTGTTTCAGGTAGTCGACGCGAAGTCGAACCCGTGGAGTGTTTCACCCTTTGGTGCGCTACGCACCCTATATGCAGCCGACGCGCGCGTGATGCCTGTCGCCAAGACGCGATACTTCATAGGTAACTACACCGGTGAGATCGCTGCTCGCGCTATCTATCGCCGCCGCACCCTAGCTGATGGCTATAACTGGGAGACCATACCGCAGCCCCTCATTCACAACGTACAGGCTATGAACGTGTCGGTGGAGGTGGATACTGATGGCGATTTCAGTGCGGATGCAACTATTCCGTATGGTTCAACATATGACCCGGCGCAAGTCGTCGGGTTGACATTGGGTTTAACGTTTCAGGCCCCGGCAGGTGTGGTTGGGACTGGCGGCGCACCGGTAACCCGCAGCTCCGCCGCGTCGGTGGCTGTGCGCGCGAGGAACACATGATTACGCCAATCAGACGCGCACGGCTAGCTTCCCAGCGGGGCGTATCTCTTTTGTTTTCTTTGTTAATTCTTCTTGTGTTGTCGGTAGCAGGCGTTGCGTCCATGCAGACTGCAGGACTGGGAGAGCGTTTAGCTGGCAATAGTCGCGATCGCACCACGGCATTTAACGCTGCTGAGAGTGCGCTCCGCGATGCAGAAGCGTATTTGGCGGACGCGACCAATTTGCCCCTGTTCAACGGTTTAACGGCGGGACATTATGCGCGTAACACGTTTCCTGGTCTGACTTTAACGCGCCTTCCGGCTCTTGCGCTTCCGGACGGGACAAGCGTAGAACAATGGGGTGATCCTGCCGCCATCACCTACATACGTAATAACGGCATCGTGTACGGATCTCGCACGTCTAAGCCTGCACTGCCGGACGTTACCACTCAGCCAAGATTCATACTGGAAGAAGTCAATCCCGAGGATCTGGCGAGATTCCGTACCTACCGGATAACTGCAATAGGTATTGGTCGGGATGCGGCAACTGTTGTGCTGCAGTCGTACTACACGCCACCTCAATTCACCGTGACTATGTGAAGCCTGGTAAATCATGAAACACAAATCATTCCTAGGTTCAGTGATGCGTCACTTTTTTCTGTTTGCGCAAACCGCCCTTGTTAGCGCGTCGGCGTGGGGGTTGCCCGCGATCCCGGTGTTCCTGAAAGAAACGGTGCCGCCGAACATTTTGCTGACACTTGACGATTCCGGCAGCATGGCATGGGGCTATGTACCCGACTCCCTCAGCGCACTCGGAACCACGGCAGCGCCAACGCTTCGTTTCCTTGCGGCAAACGTTAATCCGATTCAGTACGATCCTACCGAAAAATACGAAGCCCCACCAAAAGCCGATGGAACACGATTCACCACATCATTTACGTCGGCTTACTTGGATGGGTTCCGCCCTGGCGCTGGCACGGTAAACCTGTCGACAACATACCGACCAACTATTACGTACACTGCTGGAAACACGACGCAGACTTTCACGACGGGTTCGACAAACCAGGCCGCTTACTACTATGTCTTTGATGCCGCGTTAGGCACCTGCGTGGCGGCCAATGTCAATAGCGACAGCTGCTATCGAAAAGTTGTTGTTACCGCAACTTCCGGGCCAGGCAACACCGACGAGCGGCAAAATTTCGCCAACTGGTACTCGTTTTACCGCGTCCGCCATTTGCTTATGAAGAGTTCGCTGTTGATCGCGATGATTGACGCGGACCCGAATCTCCGCGTCGCATGGCAGTCACTTAACAGTTGCAACACTGGCTTTACCAGAACTACGGGCAGTACTATTTGTACCGACGTAGAAAACAATGCGTACCTCAACGCGATGAATACGCTCGATTCAGCACACCGAACACGGCTGTTCGGCTGGGTCTCCAAGTTGCGCTCTGCGAATGGAACGCCCCTACGTAGCGCGTTCGTCCGTGCTGGTGACTACTACAAGCTGACAACGTCCGAAAGCCCTTGGCGAGATACGCTCGGAACTAGCTCGGCCCAAAACGTGTGCCGGCTGTCTTACCATGTGGCATTAACCGACGGCGTCTGGAATACCGATTCGATCAGCGTTGGCAACATCGATAACTCTACACAAAGCACGAACCCGTCCGCAAGGACATATTCGCCGATGGCACCTTATCGCGACAGCAATTCCAATAGCGTAGCGGATTTGGCGTTTAGTCATTGGTATACGGACCTTCAACCGATGGCTGACCAGTCACCCGTTTACTCCGCCACGGGCAACACACAGCCAGTCGCTAGTTGGACAAACGCCGAATACTGGGATCCGCGCAACGATCCGGCGACGTGGCAACATCTAGTCACATTCACCATTGGTCTCGGCCTGTCCACCAGCCTTACAAATCCTCCTTATCTTGGCTCGGCATTTGCGTCCAATGTCGCTGGCCAGGGCTATCAACAGCTAGCGTCCGGCGCCGCGAGTTGGCCTGCCACAGGGGCTGACGCGATACCTGGTAACGTGTACGATTTATGGCACGCGGCGATCAATGGCCGTGGCGATTTCTTCTCGGCAGAGTCACCGCGTGACGTCTACAAGGCGTTCCAGACTATTCTTGGTCGCATCAGTGGCCGTTCCGGATCTGCCGGTACTGCTGCGACAACCTCCGGGTTCGTCTTATCCAATACAGCAATTTATCAAAGCGCATTCTCCACAACGGGTTGGAATGGAGAGGTGTTTTCGAAACAAATTAACCTAGACGGCAGCATTGGAGTGGAGCGCTGGAATACGAACGACACACTAACTAACGCTAATTGGCAGACGCGCAACCTCTTTGGCCGGCAGTTGAAAACAGCCGCACTTCCCAATCCTCCGGTGATTCCGTTCAACTGGTCTAGTATGAACACAGATACGCGCAGCGCGTTGCAGTCTGAAAACGTTACGAAGTGGTTGCGTGGCGATCCTTCGTTCGAGCGGGACAACGCGGCTTGTACAGCCGGCTGCGTGTATCGGCGCAGGGCAAAATTGCTTGGTGACGTGCTGGGTTCCGCGCCCGTTCTGTCCAGCATAGAAGATTTCGGCTACAAGAGTGCGCCTTGGCCCGGTGGTGGCGACATTTATCGAAATTATTTGACTGCCAAGGCCGCGCGCACTCCGGTACTGTTGGTCGGTGCAAACGATGGATTTGTGCACGGTCTTAATGCAAACGACGGCTCAGAACTGTTTGGATATTCGCCGGGTGAACTTGTATCGAATCTGTGGCGCCTGTCAGAAGACCCATATGTCAAAAGAGCGTACGTAGATGGCCCTATTACGATTGGTGATGCGTATCTTGGCGCGGCTTGGAAAACCATCGCCGTCGGCACCCTTGGAGCTGGGGGCAAGTCTGTTTATGCATTGGATATTACGAACCCGACCACATTTTCGGCTTCAGCCGTAAAGTGGGAGTTCACGCACGCAGACTTAGGGAATGTTCTTTCGAAGCCAGTAATCACTCGGCTACCTAACGGTAGTTGGGTCGTGATTTTCTCGGGCGGGTACGAAAACACGGCAAACCGAGCGGCGTTGTTTACTGTTAATCTGGATACAGGCGCACTTCTATCAGTCAATGTAATGACGCCAACCGTCGACTCATGCGGCGTGTCTTCTACAGGCATCAGCAATGGCCTCGGTGCGGTACGAGC
>CAYMSY010000065.1:0-2719 GCA_964393195.1 uncultured Alcaligenaceae bacterium
CGATGCGACATGCTCGACAGGCTGATGCGTCGGGCCGTCTTCGCCAACGCCGATCGAATCGTGCGTGAAGATGTAGATCACGCGCTGCTTCATGAGCGCAGCCATGCGCACAGCGTTCCGCGCATAGTCGCTGAACACGAGGAAGGTGCCCACGTAAGGGATCACGCCGCCGTGTAGCGCCATGCCGTTGGCGATGGCGCACATGCCGAATTCACGCACGCCATAGCCGATATGGTTGCCGGTTCCGTCGGCGAGCACTGCAGTCGACTGCTTGTGATTGGTCAGATTCGAGCCCGTGAGGTCGGCCGAACCGCCGATCATTTCCGGCAACGCAGGGCCGAATTTTTCGAGCGCGTTCTGCGCGGCCTTGCGCGTGGCGACTTCCTTGTCGACGGCGATCGCGGCATCAATCGCTGACTTCAGAATTTCCGCATAGTTCGCAGGCAATTCGTTGGCGAGTCGACGCTTGAGTTCCGGGTCTGCGCTTGCGAATGCCTTGTTCCATTCGGCTTCCAGTGCGGCGCCGCTCGCCTTTGCGTCAAGCGCTGCATAAGCTTCGGCGGGCAATTCAAATGGCGGTAACGTCCAGCCGATATTGGCGCGCGTCGCGGCGATTTCGTCACCCATCACGGCAGTGCCGTGCGCATCGGCGGTGCCGTGCTTGTTCGGTGAGCCGTGGCCGATGTCGGTCTTGCAGATGATCAGCACCGGCTTCGACGTTTCTTTCTTGGCGGTCACGATCGCAGCATCGACCGCCTCGATGCTGTGCCCATCAATCGGGCCGATCACGTGCCAGCCGTAGGCGCGGAAGCGCTCGGCCGTGTTGTCCTTGAACCAGCCGGTGACCTGACCGTCAATCGAGATGCCGTTGTCGTCGTAGAACGCGATGAGCTTGTTGAGGCCCCACACGCCCGCGAGCGAGCAGACCTCGTGCGATACGCCTTCCATCATGCAGCCGTCGCCCATGAAGACGTAGGTGTGATGGTCGATCACGTTGCCGTACTTCTTTGCGAGCAGTTTCTCGGACAGCGCCATGCCCACGGCATTGCCGATCCCCTGTCCGAGCGGGCCGGTCGTCGTCTCGATGCCGGGCGTAATGCCGACTTCCGGGTGGCCCGGCGTCTTGCTGTGCAGTTGCCGGAAATTCTTGATTTCCGACATCGGCAGGTCGTAGCCCGAGAGATGCAAAAGCGCATACGGCAGCATCGAGCCGTGACCGTTGGACACCACGAAGCGGTCGCGATTCGGCCAGTGCGGATTGGCCGGGTTGTGGCGCAGATGCTTGCTCCACAATGCCACCGCGATTTCCGCCATGCCCATCGGCATGCCCTGATGGCCGGACTTGGCTTGCGCCACCGCGTCGACCGCGAGGATGCGGATGGCGTTGGCGGCGGTGTGGAGGGCGGTGGCGGATGGCGTCGTCATGCGGGGTAGCGTATTTGAGGTAGGCCGCAGGTGTGCGGGTAAGCCCTCAATTATCGCTGAGCCGGGGTGACGCGGGACTGACGCTGCGGCAGTGAGTTTTGAACGTACAGTCGAAACAACTTTTTAGCGAAAAGCACATCTAAAAAGGGCTTGTCGCGTAAAAAGTCAAAAAGTCGACTATTGCCGAATTAGCGCTCTGAGCCCTTGTTGCATGGTGCTTTCAGAACAAAGCCATTAGGCCGCATAGGCGCCCGAAGAGGTTACATCTGCGCCCAGGGCAGCCCCTCAAAGCGCCAGCCGCTTTTGTGGCCGCGATGAAAGTTCTCGTCGAGATCGCCCTCAAAGCCGTGCAACACGTTGTAAACATCCGTGAAGCCCGCGTTTTCGAGTACCTTGCCGGCGTCTACCGAGCGTTTGCCGCTGCGGCAGATCAGTACCACAGGGCGTGTCCTGACGCCCGCCACCAATGCCTTCACATGCTGCGCAAACTCGGGCTGGATGTCCCAGTCCGGCGGCTCCTGCCATGCGATGTGTTCGGCGCCGACCGGATGTCCTACGTAGAAAAACTCGATCTCGGAGCGCACGTCGACAAATACCGCGTCGGTATTCGTGTGCAGAAAATCGTGCGCTTCTTTCGGTGTGAGGTGTTTCATGGTCGGCAATTCCGCGCGATGGACAAAAAGGGACAAAGGGCTGGCTGCCTATTGTCCCTCTTCGCGCGCGCAATGACGGCCACCGGTTTCGTCCCGAGCAGCCGCGGATGACTGCCCGCAACGCGAAACGCCCCGTTGTCGGGCTATTGCGGTGCCGCCCAACCGCCACCGACAGCCTTGTACAGCGCCACCACGCCGGCGAGCTGCGCACGCTTGACATCGATGACGCTGGATTCGGCCTGCGACAGGTCGCGTTGCGCGTTGAGCACTTCGAGATAACTCGAATAGCCGTTTGAATAACGCAGGTTTGCAAGCCGCAGCACTTCGCGCAATGCGGCGATGCGCTTGTCGGCCGTCACCACCAGCGCCTCGCTCGACGAAATCGCGTTCAATGCGTCGTGCACGTCCTTGAACGCGCCCTGCACCGCGAGCGCGTATTGCGCGGTTGCCTGTGCCTTGCGCGACTCCGCGCCGGCGACGACCGCGTCAATCGAACCGGCCCGGAACAGCGGCTGCGTGAGGCCGGTCGCCAGATTCCAGAACAGCGATGACGGATCAAACAGGTTGCTGAGCTGGCGCGACTCGTAGCCCAGACCCGCAGTCAACTTGATCGTAGGGTAATACGCCGCCTTGGCCTGACC
>CAYMSY010000065.1:2819-12302 GCA_964393195.1 uncultured Alcaligenaceae bacterium
CCGACGACACCACCTTCAAAACGCTTGGTCTGCAAGCGTAGATTCTCGCGACGCGTGGCGAGCGTCTGTTCAGCCAGCGCAACCTGCGCATCGAAGGAGCGCAGTGCGAAATAACTCTGCGCCACGTTGGCATAGAGGCTCGCGAGCACCGTGCCACGATTGGCCTGAACGCCCAGCAAGCGGGCGCGCGCGGCTTCGTCGGCGCGCTGGAATTTGCCCCAGAAATCGATCTCGAACGCGGCAGTGAGACCAGGCACGAACGTGTTGTTGCGCGGGTTCGCGCCCGCAGCCAACTTGCCCGCGTTCTCGCTCACCTGCGCGCGATTCGCGTTGATGTTGGCATCAAGCGTTGGAAAACGGCTTGCATGCGTGAGCGCGAGCGTAGCGCGCGACTCTTCAATACGTGCAGCGGCCAGCGCAAGATCCTGACTGTTTGCCGCGGCCTCATCCAGCAACGCATTCAGCGCTGGATCCTGAAACGACTTCCACCACGCCAGCCAGTCGACGCTGGCTGTCGTGTGCGTGCTCTGAGGCTTGATCGCCACTGTTGGCAGGGTTTGCGCCGGGCGTTGATAGTTCGGGCCGAGTGCGCCGCAACCTGCAAGCACCAGCGCCGACACCATTACGGAGAGATTGAAAATGGTTTTCTTCATATGCCTACTCCCCTGCCGCCGGTGCGTGTTTCGGCGGGGCATGTGGTGAATCGCTTGGCGGAATGATCTTGATGGCAGGATGTGGCGCCACCTTGCCGACGTAGTCAAAGTCGGACGGCTTGCTGCGCAGGTTCCAGTCGTTCACCAGTTTGAAGAACAGCGGCACCAGAAATACGGCCAGGAAAGTCGCCGCGATCATGCCGCCCAACACGCCGGTGCCGATGGATTGCCGCGCTGCCGCGCCTGCGCCGGTTGAGAACGCCAACGGCATCACGCCGAGAATGAAAGCCAGCGATGTCATGAGAATCGGACGGAAGCGCAGGCGGGCGGCTTCAAGTGCGGCGGCCACTGGGGACAAGCCTTCATGCACTTTCACCATCGCGAACTCAACGATCAGAATTGCATTCTTTGCGGATAACCCTAACAGCGTCACCAATCCGATCTGGAAGTACACGTCGTTGGCGAATGCACCACCAAACATGCGTCGGACCCAAACAGCGGCAAGCGCGCCGAAGATGCCGAAGAACAGCGCCAGCAAAACCGAGAACGGAATCGACCACCGCTCATACTGTGCAGCGAGAATCAGGAAGATCATCAGGATGCCCGCGCCCAGCGCAATGCCCGCCGCGCTGCTGGTTCGCTTTTGCTGGAACGATTCGCCACCCCAGTCATAGCCCATATCAATCGGCAACACCTGCTTGGCGACACGTTCCATGGCGGCAATCGCTTGACCCGAGCTGTAGCCCGGTTTCGGTTCGCCGAGAATTTTGATTGCCGGCAACGCATTGAAGCGATCGACGGAATCCGGTCCGGAGGCAAACTGAACCTCAGCCAGTGAGCGGATCTGGACCATTTGACCGGTGCGCGAACGAACGAACAATGCGCCGATGTCATCGGGCTTGGCGCGATAGTTGCCTTCCGCCTGTACCAGCACCTGATAGATGCGACCGCTCTTGTTGAAGTCGTTCACGTAGTAGCTACCAAGAGTCGCCGCCAGTGTGTTGTAAACGTCGGCCAAAGACACATTGAGCGCGCGCGCCTTGTCGTTGTCTACGTTCACAAACAACTGCGGTGAGCGGGCCTGCCATAGCGTCTTCACGCCCTGCAATTCAGGCTGTTTATTTGCCTCGGCGATCAATTGCGGCAGCATTTGCGAGAGCTTTTGAACGCCACCCTCACCCTTATTTTGCAGGTAGAACTCGAAGCCACCCGTTTGCCCCAGACCCTGAATTGCGGGTGGATTGAAGAAGAGCGGCAAGCCTTCCTTGATGCCTGCTGTCTTGCCGTAGTTCTCGCCCACTATCTGCTGCGCCGACTGATTGCGTTGTTCCCACGGTTGCAGCGGGAAGAACATCGTCGCAGCAGATGACTTCAGTCCACCGCCGCCGAGGAAATTAAGGCCCACGAGGCTAAAGACCGAGTTGATATTTTTGTTGCCACCCGTAGAGGCTTCAATCTGCTTGACGACCGCATCCGTGCGCGCAAGCGATGCGCCCTCCGGCAGGATGGCCGCGCCGATGAAGTAGCCCTGATCCTCATCAGGCACGAGCCCGGCGGGCACGGCCTTGAACAGAATGCCGATCATCACCAGCATCACGCCAAACAAAGCGAAACCAATCGCGCCACGGCGCAGGAAGAACGCAACGCCGTGCGAGTAACCCGTGGTGATTCGCGTGAACGTCTTGTTGAACCAAGTGAAGAACGCATTGCGCTTTTCGGCGCCCGGTTTGAGCAGTACGGCGCACAGCGCAGGCGTCAGCGTGAGCGCCATGATGCCGGATAACACGACGGCAATTGAGATGGTGACCGAAAACTGTCGATACAGCTCACCCGCCAATCCGCCCAGGAATGCCACCGGAATGAACGCAGCGTTGAGCACGAGCACAATCGCGATCAACGGCCCGGTCACTTCCTGCAATGCCTCCACAGCGGCATCGCGTGGGCTGAGATTTTCTTCATGCATCAGGCGCTCGACGTTCTCGAGCACGACGATCGCGTCATCCACCACGATACCCACCGCGAGCACCATGGCGAACAGGGTCAGCGTGTTGATGCTGTAGCCCAGCAACTTGAGGCCGGCCATGGTGCCAATCAGCGACACCGGAACCACCAGCATTGGAATTAGCGTGGCGCGCCAGCTTTGCAGGAAGACATAAACCACCAGCAACACCAGAAGCATCGCTTCGGCGAGTGTTTTCATCACCTCCTTGATGGACTCGGTGACGAATGGCGTTGTGTCGTACGGTGTGGAGTAGGTCAGACCATCCGGGAACTTGGTCTTCAGATCGATCAATGTCTTTTCAACCGCCTCGCGCACGTCCAGTGCGTTAGCGCCCGTCTGCAGGAAGATGCCGATTGGAACGGCAGGGTGACCGTTTACGCGACCGTAGAAGTTGTAGTCCTTTGATCCGAGCTCGACACGTGCGACATCCTTGAGACGAATGACGCCACCTTTGTCTCCAGTGCGCAGGATGATGTTTTCGAATTGTTCTGGCTCCAGCAGGCGACCGCGCGCGGTCACGGTGAGCGTCAGTTCTTCCGTGTTGTTGGGCGGCGCGCCGATCTTGCCTGCTGCATATTGCGCGTTCTGCTCGCCAATCGCGGCATTGATGTCGGCGATTGTCACGCCGAGTTGAGCCATGCGATCCGGCTTGATCCAGACCCGCATTGCGTAGTCCTTTGCGCCGAATATCTGCACGTTCGTCGTGCCCGGTACCCGCTTGATTGCGTCGAGCACGTTCTGGCTCAGATAATTTGAGATGAACAGTGTGTCGTATCGGTCATCGGGCGCATAGAAGGCCGCGACCACCAGGAAGTTGGCGGAGCTTTTCGCTACCGTCACGCCCTGTCGCTGCACCTCTTGCGGCAATTTCGACAGGGTCTGGTTGACGCGATTGGTGACGTTCACCGCTGCAATGTCGAGATCGGTGCCGACTTCGAATGTGACGTTGATCACGACTGTGCCGTCGCCGGAAGATGTCGAGCTCAGGTACAGCATTTTTTCAACGCCGTTGATCTGCTCTTCGATCGGCGCGGCAACACTGCTCTGAATGACGTCAGCAGATGCGCCAGGATAGATTGCACGCACGGTAACGACCGGCGGCGCAATTTCGGGATAGCGGGCGATTGGCAACACGCGCAGTGCCGCCGCGCCTGCCAATACCAGCAGCAGCGCGATTACCGTCGCAAAAATCGGACGGTCAATAAAGAACTTTGAAAACATGATGGCTTATTGCTTCGGTGCTGCCGGGGTGGTGGCGGCTGACTTGCCTGCCTTGTCGGCCGAGGGGGCAGCAGGCGTGGGCGCTGCGCCGGGGTTGGCCGCTGCCGCACCGGCCACAAACGGCACCGGTGTCACCACCATGCCCGGCTGGTTGGCCTTGATAACGCCATCGACCATGACACGCTCTCCATCAGCAAGCCCTTTGGTCACGATCCATTCGCCGTTCGACCAGCCGTCCACTTCCACAGGCTGAGGCGCCAGTTTGTTGTCAGGTGTTACCTTGAACACGATCTTGCCCGTCGGACCATCAAGAATGGCGCGCTGCGGCACTGTGATGGATTTCGTGCGGCTCGCACCAGCCAGCACCACGCGAACGAATTGGCCTGGACGCAGGCTGCCATCCGGATTCGGAATTTCGGCGCGGGCGTCATAGCTGCCGGTCGTCGGATTGATCTTCTCGCTTGCGAAGTTCATCTTGCCCTGCTTTGGCCACGCAGTGCCGTCACTGAGTTTGACGGTCACCGTGAAGTTTGCGCTGCCATTGTTTGACTTTGTGCCGGGCACCGAGACCTGGCCGGCTGCGATCTGCTTGTTGAGTTTCAGCATGTCACCCTCGGATACGCTGAAATTTACGTAGATTGGATTGACCTGGACTATCGTGGTCAGCATGTCGGTCGGGTTGACCAGACTGCCGTCGGCCCTGGCTGCAACCCCGGTCACGCCGCCGATGGGTGCGATGACGCGGGTGTATCCAAGGTTGAGCTTGGCTTCCGCCGCCTGTGCACGTACCTGCCGCAGCGCAGCCTCAGCTGATTCGAGCGCCGACTTGCTGTCGTCAAATTCTTTCTGGCTGATCGCCTTTTCTGCGATCAGTGGCGCAAGACGCGCGTTATCGCGTTTGGCCTGATTAAGCCTGGCTTCGGCCACACCAATCGCAGCCTCGGTTGAGGCGACCTGCGTTTGCAGATTCGCTGGATCAATCTGGAAAAGCGCCGCACCTGCCTTCACGGTGGAACCCTCTTCAAACAGGCGCCGCTGCACGATGCCGCCGACGCGGGCGCGGACTTCGGTCTCCCTTGAACCGGCGGTTTGCCCCGTGTATTCGTACGTAATCGGTGTGTCTTTCGCCTGCACGGTGACCACACTGACCTGCGGCGGTGGCATAGCAGGCGGGCCGCCGGCAGCACTCGGCGCATCGGTTTTTCCGCAGGCGGAAAGCATCAATATTGGCAGCAGCAAAATGACAGCAAGCGGACGGGCTTGCGCGTTCAGGCGAGGAACCGATGGGGAATAAGGCATGGTTTTGCGCGCCAAAGGCGCGGTCTGGTTTGCAATCTTGAAGCACAAAGCGTAACATAAACATACACGAATGTTTGTTTAATTTCTGTGCCAATCTCATAAGTGATTGAGTTGACGCAGAAAATTCGCCGGTGAAATGGCGCCCAATCAGGGCATCCTAAAAAAAGGCCTCGGCAAGATGGCCAGCACTGCACGAACAGACGAGGGACAAACAAGGCGGAACCATGGCTCGCAAGACAAAAGAAGGCTCGGAACAGACACATACCGCGCTGCTGGATGCGGCGGAAAACGTATTCAAGGAGAAGGGCGTTGCCGCTGCGACGCTCAACGATATTGCGAAGGCTGCCGGCATGACCCGCGGCGCCATCTACTGGCATTTTCGCGACAAGAGCGAACTGGTGCACGCCATGTGCGAGCGTGCGACGCTGCCGATGGAAGCCATGTTCAATGAGATTACCTCGGTGGTCGGCGATGACCCGCTCGGTTCAATTCGCCGACTCACCGTTCATGCATTGACTCAGGTCGCCGTGTCGCCACAACAGCAAACGGTGTTCGACATCCTGTTTCACAAGTGCGAAAAGACCGGTGAAATGGCCCCCATGTTTGAGCGCGAGCAGGAGAGCCGTAGCGAATGTCACAGCCAGATCGAAGTGCTGTTCCGGCAGGCGGTCAAGCTCGGACAGCTTCCGGCGGATACCGATACACCAATGGCGATGCAGGCATTGCATGCCTTCATGATCGGGCTCATGCACGAGTGGCTGCTGGACCCCAAAGCCTACGATCTTGCCAGGCATGCAGCGCCGCTGGTCGACACTTTGCTCGCAGGCCTGCGTATTGCGCCTCCGCGCCTGCAGACGGCAACAGTGCGCACACCGGCGCGACGCGACGTGGGACGTGAGAAAATACCGGCCTGAAAGTTGTAAAGCCAAACCATGAACCGCCGTCAACGTATCACTGATCTGCTCCGCCAGCGTATCCTCATTCTTGATGGCGGCATGGGCACCATGGTGCAGCAGTACAAGCTGGGTGAGGCGGACTATCGCGGCCATGTCTGCCGCGATCATGGTTGCGACCTCAAGGGCAATAACGACCTGCTGGTGTTGACCAAACCGGAGGTGATTCGCGAGATTCACAACGGTTATCTCGCGGCAGGGGCTGACATCATCGAGACCAACACCTTCAACGGCACCTCGATCGCGATGGCCGATTACAAGCTCGAAAACATGGTGCGTGCGATGAATCGCGAGGCCGCCAGGCTTGCGCGCGAATGTTGTGCCGAATGGACAAAAAAGACACCTGACAAACCGCGCTTTGTTGCGGGCGCTCTTGGCCCGACCAATCGCACGGCGAGCATTTCACCGGATGTGAATGACGCGTCGAAACGCAACGTTTCGTTTGACGAATTGGTTGCTTCATACACCGAACAGCTCGAAGCGCTGGTCGAGGGCGGCATTGATCTGGTGCTTGTGGAAACCATCTTCGACACGCTGAACGCCAAGGCTGCGCTGTTCGCGTATTCATCAGTGTTTGAGAACGAATCCGATCCACCGCCGCTGATGATCTCGGGCACCATCACCGATGCTTCGGGCCGCACGCTGTCGGGGCAAACTGTCGCCGCATTCTGGACCAGTGTCCGCCACGCCAAACCGATCTCCATCGGCATCAACTGCGCGCTTGGCGCAGTCGCCATGCGGCCGCACATCGAAGAACTCGCAAAGATCGCGCCCGGCACATTCATCAGCGTCTATCCGAACGCCGGTTTGCCCAATCCGTTGTCGGAGACCGGCTATGACGAAACGCCGGCGATGACATCAGGGTTCATCAAGGAATTCGCGCAGAGCGGACTGGTGAATATCGTCGGTGGCTGTTGTGGCACGACGCCGGCGCATATTGCCGCGATGGCCGCCGCAGTGACTAAGATCGCACCGAGGGCGATTCTCGCCTGATTTTCAAGCCGGCGCCTGCTACCGCTTTTTTAACCAAAGCGCTGGCAAGTCCCAGGGCAAATTGATCGTTTGTGTCTGCCGGCGAGTACGTTTGTGATCCCGCTGTCGGCGGGCCATCGTCGCGCTGGCGCTATGGCTCTGGTCCGATAGTCCAAAATACGACCCATGAACGGCATCATGCATCTTTCGGGCCTCGAGCCCCTTGAAATCGGCCCTGAATCCCTCTTCGTGAACGTCGGCGAGCGCACCAACGTCACTGGTTCGCGGGCGTTTGCGAAATTGATCCTCAACGACGACTACGCCGGTGCGGTGGAGGTCGCGCGGCAGCAGGTCGCCAATGGGGCGCAGATCATCGACGTCAACATGGACGAGGCGATGCTGGACAGCAGGGCCGCGATGGTGAAGTTTCTGAACATCATTGCTACCGAGCCTGATATTTCGCGAGTGCCGGTAATGATCGACTCGTCGAAATGGGATGTGATTGAGGCGGGGCTGAAATTCGTGCAAGGCAAGAGCGTGGTGAACTCCATCTCGCTCAAGGAGGGCGAGGAGAACTTCCTCAAACAGGCACGTCTGCTGCGTCGCTATGGTGCGGCTGCGGTGGTGATGGCTTTCGACGAAAAGGGTCAGGCTGACACCTACCAGCGCAAGATCGAAATCTGCGAGCGCGCTTACAAACTGCTCGTTGATACGGTCGGCTTTCCGGCGGAAGACATCATCTTCGACCCCAATGTATTCGCGTTGGCAACAGGGCTTGAAGAACACAACAACTACGGTGTCGACTTCATTGAGGCGGTACGCTGGATTCACCTGAACCTGCCGGGTGCCAAGACCTCGGGCGGCATCTCCAACATGTCGTTCAGCTTTCGTGGCAACGACCATGTGCGCGAGGCGATGCATACGGTGTTCCTGTATCACGCTATCAAGGCGGGACTGACGATGGGCATCGTCAACGCCGGCCAGATCGGCATCTATGACGAGCTGGAACCAGTGCTGCGCGAGCATTGCGAAGATGTTGTACTTAACCGCAGGTCTGATGCAACCGAGCGCATGCTGGCGTTTGCGGAGACGGTGAAAGGCGGCGGCAAGGCGAAAGTCGAAGACCTGGGCTGGCGCGAGCTGCCGGTGAACGAGCGCCTGAAGCATGCCTTGGTCAAAGGGATCAACACCTTCATTGTCGATGACACGGAAGAATCACGTCAGGGTTTCGAGCGCCCGCTGCAGGTCATTGAAGGCCCGCTGATGGATGGCATGAACGTCGTTGGTGATTTGTTCGGACAGGGCAAGATGTTTCTGCCACAGGTTGTCAAGTCTGCACGCGTCATGAAGCAGGCCGTGGCACACCTGATCCCCTTCATCGAGGAAGAAAAACGGCTGCTTGGAACGGAGGCCAGGACCAAGGGCAAGATCGTGCTGGCGACGGTCAAGGGGGACGTGCACGATATCGGCAAAAACATCGTGGGCGTAGTGCTCCAGTGCAACAACTATGAGGTGATCGACCTTGGCGTCATGGTGCCCTGTGACAAGATTCTTGCGGCCGCGAAAGACTCGAACGCCAACATCATCGGTCTCTCGGGGCTCATCACGCCGTCGCTTGAGGAAATGGCGTATGTGGCAAAAGAGATGGATCGTCTCGACTTTCACGTGCCGCTGCTGATCGGCGGCGCCACCACGTCGCGCATGCATACCGCCGTGAAGATTGCGCCAAATTACAAGAATCCGGTCGTACATGTGGTGGACGCGTCGCGAGCCGTGGGCGTTGCGACCGCGCTACTGAGTGACGACATGAAGCCCGCTTTCGTCGCCGAGACGGCCGCTGACTACGCCGTCATCCGTGAACGCCACGCCAACAAGAAGGCAGTGCCGCTACTGGAGCTTGAGGTCGCGCGGGCGAACCGCTTTTTTCCTTTCGCGGGCGATCACCGGCAGTACACGCCGCCAACGCCGAAGCTCACAGGCGTACATCAGTTGCGCGACTATCCGCTGTCGGCATTGGTGCCCTACATCGACTGGACGCCGTTCTTCATCGTGTGGGACCTCGCGGGCAATTACCCGAAGATTCTCAACGACGAGATCGTCGGTAACGAAGCGCAGAAAGTCTTCCGCGACGGACAGGCGATGCTGAAGCGAATCGTGCAGGAAAAGTGGCTAACCGCAAATGCGTCCTATGGACTACTGCCTGCGGTGAGCGATGGTGACGACATCATTGTGTTCGCCGACGGCGCACACACTGAGGTGGCGATGCGTTTCCACACGTTGCGTCAGCAGGCCGCAAAAGAAGCGGGTCGTCCGAATTTCGCACTGGCTGATTTCATCGCGCCGCGTGACAGCGGCCACGCCGATTACCTCGGGCTGTTCGCTG
>CAYMSY010000066.1:0-12301 GCA_964393195.1 uncultured Alcaligenaceae bacterium
CGTAGTTGAGCCCCGCACCACCATATTGCTCGGGAATCGTGGGGCCGAGCAGTCCAAGTTCGCCCATCTCACGGAAGATGGCCGGATCAGTATGCTCATTGCGAAACGCTTCCGTCACGCGCGGCAACAGTTTGTCCTGCGCATACGCAGCCGCAGCGTCGCGGATCATGCGCTCGTCTTCTGACAGTTGCTGATCGAGGAGCAGCGGGTCGCTCCAGTTGAAAACGGCTTTTGACATAGGGGAATTCCGGCTGTTCTTAATGAGGTCTTGCTGAATTTTAGGCGCGTTGCGTCATGCGCTCGACGTAGCGCGCGATGGTGTCAATTTCGATATTTACGCGATGACCGGTCGCCAGTTCGGAGAAATTGGTGACCTGAAACGTGTGTGGAATCACGTTCACCTGAAAGCGGGTTACGTTGCCGGTGTCTTCAACCGCGTTCACGGTGAGGCTGACACCGTTCACCGTGATCGAACCTTTTTGTGCGATGAATTTGCCGAGATGCGCAGGCACTTCAACTTCGAGCAGCCAGCTCTCGGCAATGTTTTTCCATTGCGTCACGAGGCCTGTCGCATCAACGTGCCCAGTCACCAGATGACCGCCCAGTTTGTCAGCGAGCGTGAGCGACTTTTCAAGATTGACCAGTGCGCCAACGCCAAGTCCCGCGACGATGCCCAGCGTGTGTGCGGACACATCGGAGCGCAACACGCCAGCGCCTTTCTCAACGATGGTCAGGCAGCAGCCCGAGTGCGCAATCGAATCGCCAATCGCGATGTCGTCCAAAGGCCAGTCGCCGCAGGCAACGCTGATGCGCTGACCGTCGCCAATGGGCTCGTGAGAGGTGATGCGGCCGAGACCGGTGATGATGCCTGTAAACATGTTCGTCCTGCTGATTTTTTATTTGGCCCGCATCATCACGCGAACATCGTCACCGATACGGGTGACATCGTGAAGATCGAACTGGATGGCGTCCGACAATTTGCCTGGCTCGCCGAATGAAAACATTTCGCGCGCGTCGCGGCCGAGCAGTTTTGGCGCGAGGTAAATGAGCAGTTCGTCAACCAGACCAGCCGCAACCATCGGTCCGCTCAGACGTGCGCCGGCTTCGACGTGCAATTCATTGACGCCGCGCGCGCCGATGTCCTGCAACGCGGCGGCGAGGTCGATCTTGCCGGGTTGTGTGGCATCCGGCAGTTGCACCACTTCCACGTTGCTCGGCAGCTCGGCAGGTTTCCGCTCCGAGCAATAAACCAGTGCGCCGCCCTGCAGCACTTTTGCAGTTGGGCTTAGTTCGCCAAGATGATCAAACACAATGCGCAGCGGCTGCCGCAACGGCAGCGTGGTTGCGACGCCGCGCACGGTCATCTGCGGATTATCGTACTTGATTGTGCCGCTTCCCGTGAGCACGGCGCAGGCGCGCGCTCGCCAGCGATGGCCGTCCTGTCGTGCCTCGGCCCCTGTGATCCATTGCGATTCGCCGTTCGACAAGCCGGTTCGACCATCCATGCTGGCCGCAACCTTGGCGCGCACCCACGGCAATCCGGTGGTCATCCGTTTGATGAAACCGATATTCAATTCCGTCGCATCGTGTGAGAGCAAACCCACGCGCACGTCCACGCCGGCATCACGCAGGCGCGCAAGGCCCGTGCCGCTGACCATTGGATTCGGGTCTTCCATCGCAGCGAAAACACGCGAGATGCCGGCGCCGAGCAAGCCCTCGGTACACGGCGGTGTCTTGCCGAAATGATTGCACGGTTCGAGCGTGACGTACGCCGTAGCCCCCTCAAGGCTTAACCCTCGTGCGCGTGCATTCTTGATCGCATGCGCCTCCGCATGCGGCTCGCCCGGTCGTTGCGTGAAACCTTCGGAAATGACATGACCATCGCGTACCAGCACGCAACCGACCCGCGGATTCGGCGTTGCATGATTCATCGCCATCGCCGCCAGCTCCAGCGCGCGACGCATGAAGGTTTCATCAGCGGTACTAAACATATCGACGCCGCTCCGTTCTCATGACCCGCAGAACAGTCGGACCTGCCGGCGATTGATCACCCATGTCATACAACCGTTGAAAGCAACGCGCAAACATAGCGCAAAAGCGGAAGTCCTTCACCTGATCATTCATCGACAGCCTGTCATTCTGGCGCAAGGGTAACGGATATCAAGGCGTTCGCGACCGCCATCGGCACGCACTGCGTACAAATCGATGGCGATGTCAGGATCAAATACATCCGGAAAATCTGCCCTGGCAGCACGGAATTCAAGGGTCTTGCTACCCGCAGCCATCGGATGCATTCGCCCGAGTCCGGCGGACGGGCTGACTGCCACTCTTCGCAGCAAGCGATGCTGCTGTTCGAGGTCAACGGCGATGATCTCATCCGGTGTTACCAGCCATCCACCAAAAGTAGTGGCGCCCACAAGCGAACGATCTTCTGCTGGCTCCGACAGTGCGCCCATCGTCAACGGCAGCTGGCGAAGTATCGCCAGCGAACCCAGCACCAGCAACGACACGACGATCAACGGCAGCACTGGACGATAACGAACCGCAACGACGATGGCTATCAGCCACGATACGAGTGCAGCAACGATGCCAAGATGCAGATGCCGCGCCAGTTCGCTGTAGCCGTCACCAAACAGCGCCGATACCCAAACTGAAATGATAATGACGGTGAGACAGAACAATACGACGCGGATTGGCCCCGTGTCTCCGTCCGCCTTTACGTTGCGCCCCAGCAATTTGCCCCAGGCCAGCGACAGTCCCGCGACCAGACCCGCCCATAGCGGCAGCAACCAGAAGATTGCATGTCCGCTGAAGTCCAGTTTTCTGCTCAAGCCACTCAGGCTGGCAGAGAGTCCCAACGGTCCGGATCGGACCTTTTCGAAGTTTCCGCGTGCAACCTCACCAACGTATGGCAGGCGCCAGCCACTCGAAAGCAGGAGCCCGCGACCGAAAACTGTTGCCCACACCCGGGGCTGCACGGCGAATGCCGAGAACAGCGCCAGCGGCGGGATAGCCAGCGCCTCCGGACAGGCGCCTTTGAGTCCGCGCGCCGCGATCCGGAAGTAGCTGGAATTGGAAAGCAGAACGCATTCCTGCGGCAATCCGAGCGTGCGCGCCGTGTTTTCCGGATCATTGCTGGCGGGCAACAACGCACCAAACAGCATGTTGCTGCGATTGACTTCGTGGAAGACGGGGTTATTCGCACCAAAACGCAGGTTGCTGGCGATGGACACGATCGTGGCAAGGCCCAGCACCGCGATCACCAACCACGCGATGCGCCGCTCGTGCGGCAGGTCGCTATTGCCTCTGCCACCAAATTTCAGCATTGCGAACAGCACGATGAAAAATATCGGCAGCAGCACATGCTGCATGCGTGAGAACGCCAGGCACAGCACGCCGGCACCTAACAGCAGCAGGATGCCCGTTTGTGCGGATCGCGTTCGATTGATCACGAGCGCAGCAATGCCGGCGGTCGCGAGATACGCGCCCAGCACTGCAAAAAATTCGCCATAGAGCGTATTGAGATACAGGGTATTGAGCGGATCGGCAATCACAATCAGCAAAATGCTGGCATGGATCAAAGCAACGCCGGGCCTGACGCGAAGCGCGGCATTCACGCGCCAAACTGCGGCCAATAGCAGTACTGCCTTGAACAGACCGATGGCGCGCATGTCGACCTGATCCGGGTCGGTCGTAAAGTGCCTGCGCAGGCCGTCGAGTTCAAGCGCTAAACGGTCGAATGCGGCCTCCACCCCCGGATAACACTGCTGTGACTCAATCTTCACGATCCGGTGCTTTTCGACCGGCGCTTCAAAGTAGCCTATGTCGCGAGGGCCACCCGGCAATTGCGGCCACAGATCAAGGCAGGCCGCAGTGCGGCCCATGTCGAACTGGTTGCCGTACCCGAACATCGGGTCATGCAGCACGAAATAAAAAACGCGAAGTGCTGCAAGGCCGATCAATAGCACCGTCAGCAAGGAACGCAAGCGATCGCCACCTGCGGCCCCAGGTAACCGGATCACGGGCAAAACCCTAAGCTCCTTTCGGTTTTTTCGCAGCGGGCTTGCGGGCGGTGGCCGGGCGTTCGACCTCGTGCAGCGCCGAGCGGAAATCTTCCACGTCCTGGAACGACTTGTAGACCGAGGCGAAGCGGATGTAGGCGACCTTGTCGAGCTTGTACAGCTCGGCCATCACCATTTCGCCAATGCTGCGCGACGGAATTTCGCGTTCACCGAGGCTGTGGATATTGGCCGTGATGCGCGCAATTGCCTGATCGACAAACTCGGTGGGCACGAAACGCTTGTGCAGCGCGCGGTTGAAGCCGGTGCGAATCTTTTCAACGTTGAAGTCGATGCGGGTGCCGTTACCCTTGATCACCTGCGGCATGCGCATCTCGACCGTCTCGAAGGTGGTGAAGCGCTTGTCGCAGCTCATGCATTTGCGGCGGCGACGTATCGCGTCACCGGTCTCGGAGACGCGTGAGTCGATCACTTGCGTTTCAAGGGAACCACAGAACGGGCACTTCATGTTCGGATGTCAGCGCGCAGGTTGCGGGAAATTGCAGAAAATGGAGTTTATCGGGTGCGCTCAGCCACGAGCAGCCAGTTTGCCAAGAACAAAATTCACACTCTGTTCGCGCACGGCACTGCGGTCGCCCTTGAAATAAAAAGTGTACGAAGAAACGCCATCAGCATTGGCGAAACCGAAGCAGACCATGCCCACCGGTTTGGTCGCCGTTCCGCCGGTGGGACCGGCAACGCCGGTCACCGAATAGGCCATCGTTGCACGGCTGTGCCTGAGCGCACCTGCCGCCATTTCGCGCGCTGTTTCTTCACTCACGGCACCGAATTGTTCGAGCGTTGCGGCCTGCACGCCCAGCATCTCCCTCTTTGCCTCGTTGCTGTAGGTCACGAAACTGCGATCAACCCATGCCGAGGAGCCGCTGACGCTGGTCAGCACCGCCGCGATCAGACCACCGGTGCAGCTCTCGGTACCGACGATCACGCGTTTTTCGGCGACGCAGACCTTGCCGATGTGCTCGGCCAGTTTGAGCCATTCATCAAACAGTGCGTGCAATTCCGTGCTACCTAGAACAACCGCAGCCACAGCGCGAAGATGAAGAGCGTCATCGCAGCCGCGATCAGGTCGTCAAGCATGACGCCAAACGCGCCTTTCACGTTGCGATCCGCCCAGCCGATCGGCCCCGGCTTCGCGATGTCGAGAAGGCGAAACAGCAGAAATGCCCACGCCTGTTTCCACATCGCGCCCGGCAGCATCGCGGTGATGAGCGCCATCGCGATCACTTCGTCCCACACGATGGCACCATGATCGCTCGCGCCCAGTGCACGCCCGGTGACACCTGCGGCCCAGGTGCCGATCACGAAGGCGGCGGCGAGCCCCATGAAAAAGACTTCGTCACTGACCTCGGGCTGTATCCAGCGCGTCAGAAACAGGCCGAGCAGCGTACCGAAAGTCCCCGGCGCAAACGGCGCGAGGCCGCTGCCGAAGCCGAGCGAAATGAAGTGCGCCGGGTGTGACAGCATGAAGCGCAGCGTCGGCTGCGGCAGCGAATGATCGGCTGTGGCGTTCACGCGAAATGATCCCAGCCGGAAATATGGACGTCCATCACGCGTGATTGTGCATCGAGAACGCGAACGGCGTCACCATCACATGGCGCCAGTACGCGCCCAATGCAGCCACCCGCGAGACCCAGCGTGGCCAGCAGGCGCTGCACCCGCTCATGCTGCTCGCGCGGCGCCGTAAACAGCAGCTCATACGCGTCCCCGGTCGACAGCAGGCAGTGCTGCGCCTTGGCGCGGTGCCCGGCGCCTTGCAGCGCGTCGCCCAAACCGGTCGGAATGCTCGCAAAATCGATCTCGATGGCAAGTTTCGACGCCTTCGCAAGATGCGCCGCTTCGCTCAGCAGGCCATCGGAAATATCAATGCAACTGCTCGCAACATCGCGCAGCGCGAGTCCCAGCGCAACACGTGCCTGCGGCGTTTCGTATTTCGCGATTTGTGCAGCGCTGGCTTCTGCCCTGATGTCGCCGATCATGCAATACAGCGCCCAGCCGGCATCGCCAAGGGGTCCGCTAACCCAAAGTTCGTCACCCGCGCGGGCGCCAGCACGCGTGAGCGCCGCGCCGGGTGGCAGCTCGCCAAACGCCGTCATCGCGACCGCAAGCGACCCGCGCGTGGTGTTGCCGCCAATCAGCTCAACGCCGAATTCATCAAGCGCCATCCACAGGCCGTCGCTGAAGCGCGAAATCCAGTATTCGTCGACCTGCGGCAACGTCAGCGACAGCAGCGCATAACGCGGGGCGGCGCCCATCGCCGCGAGATCGCTCAGGTTCACATTGACGACGCGGCGTCCGAGCTTGAGCGGATCAATGGTCGGCAGAAAATGCCGGCCTTCGATCAGCGTGTCCGTGGTCACGGCGAACGCGTTCCCGGCTGCCGGTGCGATCACGGCGCAATCGTCGCCATTGCCGATCAGCGCGCTGCGTCGCGGCCGTGTGAAGAAGCGCTCAATCAGCTCAAATTCGGTCAAACCCGGCCTCGCGCGACGGAATCTTGACTATCAGCTTTTTGCTGTAACCCATATTCAATAAGGGCTAAGCGGCAATTTATGCCACAAGTCGATAAACCCATAAATCGGCCTTCACGCCCAACACAGACGCCATATTTTGCAAAAGCTGTCACGCTTTTCGGGCTGTGAAAAAGGCTACGAAGCGTCGTCGGGTCGCTTGCCGGACGGACGGGCACCGCGCGGGTTCGCGGCAACCTCGTCGGCGCGCAGCAGCGGCGCGGTCTTGTCGAGCACGCCGTTGACCCATTTATGGCCGTCAGTGCCGCCGAAGCTTTTCGCCAGTTCGACCGATTCATTGATCGCCACGCGATACGGAATATCGGGGCGATTCCTGAGCTCCCAGGCACCGATCAGGATGATGCCGCGCTCGATCGGGCTGATCTGGTCAAACGGCCGGTCCACGTGCGGCTGCACGATGGCAACAAGCGCCTCCCAATCCTCCGACAGGCCGCGCCACATCTCGCGGAAAAACTCCTTGTCGGCGCGCTTGAAGTCTTCATCGCCTTCGGTGCGCAGGCGAATCGACACCGGATCGTGGCCGGCGACATAAAACTCGTAGAGCCCCTGCAAGGCGAATTCGCGCGCCCAGCGACGGGCGGACTTGGGTTTTGCTTTTGGCGGAGCGGCGGAGGGGGCTTCGGGAGCGGTCATGCGATGTTTATTCTTGCGGGAGCGGGCTTGGCCGCGATCAACGTATCAATGTGCGGAGCAATCACGGCCGGCGGCCGGGGCTACTCCGACGGTATCAGGCCTCGCCAAACTGCGAATGCGTCCACTCCTGCAGCAGCGCCATTTCAACCGCAGCCTGTGCCGCCTCATAGCCCTTCTGCTCGGCGCGCGTGAGGGCCTGCTCGTCGGTGAAGGTGGTCAGCACGCCGTTGCCGATGGCGACGTCGAGATCAAGCCCCACCCGCGTAATGCCGGCAGCGGATTCGTTGCATACCACTTCAAAGTGATAGGTGTCGCCCTTCACGACGCAGCCGAGCGCCACCAGCGCATCGAACTGCTCGGTGGCCGCAAACGCCTGCAGCGCGAGCGGAATTTCCAGCGCACCGGGCACCGTGACCTCGGCAATGTCGCTGGCGTCGACCCCCATTTCGGCGAGCGCCTTCTTTGCGCCCGCGAGCAGTTTTTCGCAGATGGGTGCGTTGAAACGTGCAGTGACAACACCGATGCGCAGGCCAGCGCCGCGCAGTTTCATGAGGGGTTGGAGAGCCATAAGTTAGTACGTTTTCCCGTTCGTCCCGAGCCTGTCGAAGGATGAACGCCAGTTAGAAGATGTTCATGGTTCGACAAGCTCACCACGAGCGGAGAAAAGACGACGCTACTGTTCTTCGTAAGCGACGACTTCGAGATCAAAGCCGGTCATTGACGGCATGCGGCGCGGCTTTGCGAGCACGCGCATCTTGCCGACATTGAGCGCACGCAGGATCTGTGCGCCGATGCCATAGGTGCGCAGGTCCACCTTGTGTGCATTGAGCGGCTTCACATTGAGCGCGCGGTCATGCAGCGCGTCGGCGGATTCGCTCTGATGCAGCAGCACCAGCACGCCGGCGTCTGCCTTCTGCAGCCGTGCCAGCGCGTTGGGAACGCTCCACGAATGCACGGCGCTGTCGGCGTCGAGCGTGTCAATCACCGACAACGGCTCGTGCACGCGCACCACGGTTTCTGCCGACGCGGTCGGCGTGCCCTTGACGATGGCCAAGTGAGTGGCATGCGTCAGCTTTTCGCGGAAAACCTTGAGCGTGAAGGGCCCTTGCGCCGTTTGCAGCGGACGCTCGCCAACGCATTCGACCAGTTTTTCCTGCGCCGCGCGGTACTGGATCAGGTCGGTGATGGCGCCGATCTTGAGGCCATGTTCCTTCGCGAAGACAAGCAGGTCCGGCAGCCGCGCCATGGTGCCGTCGTCCTTCATGATTTCGCAGATGACCGATGCCGGCGTCAGACCCGCCATGCGCGGCAGATCGCAGCCTGCCTCGGTATGGCCCGCACGCATGAGCACACCGCCGGGCTGCGCCATGATCGGAAAAATGTGACCGGGCTGCACGATGTCTTCCGGCTTGGCATTGAAAGCGGTGGCAACCTGCACCGTACGCGCACGATCGGCCGCCGAGATGCCGCTGGTGACGCCTTCGGCGGCCTCAATCGACATGGTGAAATTGGTACCGAAACCCGAGCGGTTACTCGTGGTCATCAGCGGCAGATTAAGCTGCGCGCAGCGCTCCTGCGTCAGCGTGAGGCAGATCAGGCCACGCCCGTATTTCGCCATGAAGTTGATGGCCTCCGGCGTGACAAACTCGGCCGCAAGCACCAGGTCACCCTCGTTTTCGCGATCTTCCTCGTCAATCAGGATGACCATACGGCCAGCCTTGAGGTCGGCAATGATTTCGGGAACCGATGACAGCACCGACGAAGGCGCCGGGGATACTGCTGCGGCAACCGCAGAGAGGACGGGTTTGGTGGTAGCCATGGCAAAGAGCGATCTCGTGTCGAGAAGCATCTATTTTAAGCGCTGCGGCGCTGCGCGGAGAGCCATCGCGCCACAACGTGGACAATAGGGTCTTCTGTCCCGTCACACGATATCCCGTTTCCGATGACTGATTTGCTGATTTCAGAACAACATGGCTACCGCACGCTGCACTTTGGCTCGGAATGGGTACAGGGCCGCATGCGCATCAGCAAGCCGGCGGAGCTGGTGCTTGGCTATGCACAGGACATGTGCGCCGCACTGCTGTTCGCGCCACCGCCGAAGCAGGTCTATGTCGCCGGACTCGGCGTGGGCTCGCTGCCGCGCTGGGCGATGGCCAATTGGAGCGAATCCATCAAACGCATGGAGATTGTCGAGCTGCGCAATGACGTCATGGCGCTGGCGCATTCGGCGTTTCCGCTGCCGGTTAATGACGAACGACTGCGCTTCACGCTCGGTGACGCGGCCAAAGTGATCACCGAGCGCCCGGCGTCGAGCCTCGACTGGATCTGGGTGGACTGCTACGACGGCCGCGGACGTGTCGGCACGCTCGAATCCGCCGAGTTCTATGCGGCGGCGCATCAGGCGCTCAAGGCTCGCGGCGTGTTCGTGGCCAATATGTGGAGCAGCGTGACGCGTTATCGCGGCGGCCTGCGCCGGCTGCGTGCCGTGTTCGGGGCCGACAACATCGTGCTGCTGCCGGCGATTGCCACCGAAAACGTAACCGTGATCGCCAGCAAATCGCCGCTGCCGGCGCTCGACAGCCGCGCCCTTCAGGCGCGCGCACGGGCGCTGAATGCTGAATACAAGCTGCCGTTTGAACGCTGGCTCAAGGCGCTGGCACCGGTATCCACGGCGCTGTAGCGCGTCACTACTGGCGCCGCCCTAGCGCAAATAGCCCGCAATACGCTGCAACAGCGCCTCCGCCTCGGCATAACGCCCCGCCGCCTGCAACAGTTTTGCCGCGGTCAGATCGCGCTGCAGCATCAGTTCGGCCAACACCGTCACCGCATCCCCCGGACTCAGCCCGGCGGTCGTTTGCGCCTGCTGTCCGAGCCGGTCGGCCTGACCGGTTTGGCCCAGCTCCGCCTGTATCAGCGCCAGCAGCATCCGCGCCCGTGCCCGGTCAAGGCTCGTCTTCGCGTCCGGTGCCGCATCCGCAGCGGGTGGCGCGTTGGCGGCCGCGGCAATCGCAGCCGCCGCATTGCCCACGCGTTCGTTCGCCGTTGGTCCTGCCAGTTGCACGATCACGCGCAGCGCGCCCGCGCGATCCGCGAGGTTCTCGACCTTGGCAACGCGCGCGAGTGCCGCATCAATGCTCGCGTTGGCCTTTTCAGATTCACCGAGCTGTTGCCGCAAGCGATAGTCGATAGCCAGAAGCCGCGCCCGCGATGCTTCGTCCGCTGCCTGTTTGACCAGTTTTTCCACCTGATCGGCGCCGGCGCGCGCCTGTGTGCGCATGCCGGATTTCACCTCGCTGGTGGACTCCGCTGCGTGCGCTTCCGCACTCGCGATGGCCCACTCGGCCGTTGCGGCTGAGCGAATCCGCGCATCGGCAATGCCTTTCGCGCCCTCTGAGGCGGCGGCAAGAAATGATCGCGAGATGTCTGCCGGGAGTTGGCTGTGGCGAGCCGCAATGGCGCCCGTGCGGCTCAGCGCCGTCACGCGCTCGGCCGGATCGGCAACGGCAGCGACCGCCTGCCGCAACAGTGCAGCCGCCTGCCGTGCTCGTGCCTCCGGCAGTGACTGCATCGACCACGCCTGCACCTCGAAATCAGCAAGCCGGACCGCCGGCGCCGCGACCGGGTCAATCGCCAGCTCCGGCGCGTCTTTCAGCGCCTTCACAACGTCCAGCGCCCGTGCGGTTTGGCCCATCTCGGCGAGGCCGCGCGCGAAGTTTGCAGCGAGCAGCAACTTGGTCTGCATCGGAACGCTGATGGTCGGCACGACGGCCTTGTCGCTACCTGCGGCATCTGCGGCGTCGCGACTGCCATGACCCCTGTCGGCCAGCGCGGCCTCGACCGCGCGCTCAAGCGCCAGGCTCCGCAACGTCAGCCGCGAACCGTCGGGGCCGCGCAACAGCGACTCCACCGGCGTCGTGACCAGCGGTCCGCCCACCGGCTCGTTACGTTTTGACTTGAGGTTCAGCTGCTCGAGCACCTGGCCGATCACCGCAACCACCGGGCTTTCCGGCACGCCGGGTTCCGGCTTCGGCCGATGCATGACATTGGCCGACACCCAGTAACCGGCGGCGAACATGGCGCCGAGCGAGACCACCGTTCCCGCCGCGATCAACTGGCGTACCGGTCCCTCAAGCAGTCCTTTCTTGCGGACCAGCTGGTACTTTGGCCCGAGCTCGCGATGGATGCTGGCGTGATATTCGCTGATCAGCGATTCGACGCGCTGCTTTTCGGCTTTCTGCGCGCTGGCAGTCGCCTCCTCCGCCTCGCGCACGGCGCGCACACTGTCGGCGAGCTTGCGCTGCTCCTGAAACTCGGGCGACATCCTGTCGACAAACACCTTGCACGCCGGACATTGCCGGTTCGCCGGCATCTTGACGCGGACATCGCAGGCCGGGCAGGTCTCGAGGCCGTCGCTCGCCAGCGTGCGGATGCTCAGCGAGCGTGAGATCGCGACGTTGACGCCGGTACGGCCGAAGCGCTCGCCAATCTGCGTCGCGCGCGCCCACGGCACCGCGCCCTTGACCTTGGCCGGCTGCCCGGCGCCGAGCAGGCGAATCAGGTGGTCGAGATGCTGGGCGGGAATGCCCGCCGCCTGCAGCGACACAGGATCGATGTCGGCGGTGCGCTTGCCTTCCGGAAGCATGATGGTGACGTCAAATAGCGTCCCGGCAAACTCCGGCGGCGCCTCCACCCGCTGCGACATGTCCCTCCCCCCGGGATTTTTGTTGCGTCAGGGGAGTATTGCACGGTTTAGGAAGCTTCTGAACGCGCCCGCCTTGATGGCCGTCAAGCCAAGGCGGAGCACCATCGCCGCGCAACCGGATGCCCCGGCGCCGCAAAAATAGCCATCAACTTTTCCGTCAACGCCTTTCTGAATAGGGCTTGGCAACAATAATCAACTAAAGTCGACTTTATGCAAAATCGCGCGGCGAGCCCTTATTGAATAAGGCATTGACAAAAAAGCCAATGCCCTGCACTACAGCGGCACACACATCACATGCCCCTCATCCACCCAGCCCTGGGCCACGGCGGCCGTGACGTCGGTGCGTTCGGTCAGGTAGC
>CAYMSY010000067.1:0-12198 GCA_964393195.1 uncultured Alcaligenaceae bacterium
CCCGTGAGAACGCCGTCAACATAAAGTTTCAGGTTAGATCCATCATAAGTTGCGACGACGAAGTGCCAACCCGCCGCAAAGGGTACGGAGACCGAGTCACCAGCAATCTGCCTGCGGTTGATGGCGAACTGAAGCGCATTGTCGTAGACGGCAAGATACATTGAGTAACTGTCAGTACCGCCCCGCTCGCCCATATAGTTGCTGGCGATGACCTGTGGCATGTCCGCTCGCGACAACTCCAGCGCGTTGATCCAGACCGCGATTGATAGCGGCGACGACTCGCTCAAACCAATGTTGCCCAGCATGCCAGCGTGCATGTAGTCGTCTACGCCGTCAAAGCTGAAGCTCTGGCCAACGTTACCGCTGCTGAAGGTCGCCCCGAAGAAACGGGTTCCGTTCACGGAGCCAACAATGTCGGCGCCACTGTTCTCTCCCGGCCACCAGTGCACCAGTCCCTGCGGTGGCGGCGTACACGTGTTCGCAGTGCAAATGCTGGTTAGCACTGCTGCCAACACTGCGGCGATCAATCGTCCCAAGGTTTTCATCGCAGCCCTCTGCGACAGTGTGGCGGACTGGCTGTCCACTCGGCGGCACTGCCATACCGCAATCTTCGGCACGGGGCGCGACGCCGGTATTGATCATCAGCAAGTACGCGTCAAATGACTGCGACGCCGGCCGTGCGGTAGCTCGCTACGACCGAAAAGCAACAACGTTGATGTCGCTAGTCAGCCTTGGCGCCTGAGTCCTTCACCACTTTCGCCCACTTGGTGAGTTCACTCTTTTGATAAGCCGCGAGTTCATCCGGCGTTGACCCTACCGGATCCAGTCCATTGTCCGCAAGGCGCTTGGCGACATCGGGGGATTTGAGAATCCGGCGCACTTCGGTCTGCCATTTGTCGATGATGGGACGCGGCGTATTTGCCGGTGCAAACAGCGCAAACCAGCTTACCGCGTCAAATCCCGGCAGGCCGGATTCCGCGATGGTAGGAATGTCCGGCGCAGCAGGTGATCGTGTGCTGCTGGTAACGCCCAGCGCGCGCAGTTTGCCTTCGCGCACCAGTTGCAGGCTCGATGGCATGTTGTCGAACATCATGGTGACACGACCGCCCAGCACGTCGGGAATAGCCGTCGCGCGCCCCTTATAAGGGATGTGCACCATGTCGATTCCGGTCATCGTCTTGAACAGCTCACCGGAAACGTGAATCGATGTACCCGAGCCCGATGACGCAAAAGTCATCTTGCCTTCTTTCTTGCCGAGCGCGATGAAGTCCTTGAGATTTTTCGCTGGCACATCGTTGTTGATCACCAGCATGTTCGGTGTGGTCGCAAGCAGCGTGATTGGCGTGAAGTCCTTCACCGCGTCATACGGCATTTTCGAATACAGCGCCGGGTTGATCGAATGCGTGCCCACGGTTCCGACCACGATGGTGTAACCGTCACCTGCCGCCTTCGCGACAAAGTCGGCGCCGGTGTTGCCACCTGCTCCCGGCTTGTTGTCGACGACCACCGGTTGCCCCCACGTTGCGGAGAGCTTTTCGCTGAGGATGCGCGCCAGAATGTCCGGCGCGCCGCCCGTGGTAAAGGTCACCACGATACGCAGCGGTTTCTCGGGGAAGGTTGTCGCGGCCGGTTGCGCCATGGCCGGGCTCATGCTCAGGCCGCAGCCGATAGCGGCGGCCGCCGTAACGATTTTTCCAATAAGTGATTTCATGGGTTCCTCGCTCCTTTGCCCGGATGTTAATCGCATGGCGCGGGATTCGACCGGTCACAGTTCAAACGCGAGAGGCATCGCGTTGCGATTTGCGGTGACCGTGGCCTGACTACTGTGCCGCGAGAGGTCGTTTGACCAGCGCCACGGTGGTATCAAGCAGCTTGCTAGCCTCCTCCGCCGGCATCGGGCGACCGAGCAGATAACCCTGTGCATGGTCGCAGCCAAGGCCACGCAGGTGCGCGAGCTGTTCTTCCGTTTCCGTACCCTCTCCGGTCACCGTGAGGTCGAGCGTATGCGCCAGCGCGATGATGGCCTTGACGATGGCGACGTCCTTGGCCTGGCTCGATATGTCCTGCACGAATGCCCGGTCAATCTTCACTTCATCCAGCGGAAAGTGCTTCAAATACGACATCGACGAATGGCCGGTACCGAAATCATCGAGCGAAACCTTGATGCCCATTGCGCGCAGCTCCAGCAATTGCTGCGTGCTCGCCTCCAGATTCTCCATCACCACGGTCTCCGTGATTTCCACGTGCAACAGCGAACCGTCGATCTGGTTGCGCGCGAGCGACTGGCGAACCCGCTCCACCAGATCATGTTCACGGAACTGACGCGCCGACAGATTGACGGCCACCGCGATGGGCCGTCGCGCGCCGTGGTTCCACAACCGTGCCTGTGCGCAGGCCTGCTGCATGACCCATGCACCGATGCGCACGATCAGGCCGGTCTGCTCCGCCACATCCATGAACCGGTCCGGCGCCGTGAGCCCCCACTGCGGGTGATGCCAGCGCAGCAGCGCCTCCATGCTGACCACCGCGCCATCGCGCAGCTCAACCATCGGCTGGTAATAGACCTCGAACTCGCCGTTTTCCAGCGCCCGCCGCAACTGGCCTTCGAGGCCGAATCGTTCATTCACTGCCGCGCTCATTTCGGCCGAGTAAAAGCGCAACTGATTGTGCGATTCGCTTTTGGCGCGATACATCGCGGTGTCGGCATGCATGAGCAGGGTGTCGACCTCCTCGCCATCGGTCGGACACAGCGCCACGCCCATGCTGGCGGTCACAAACACTTCGCGGTGCCGCACCTTGACCGGTGGCACGCAGGCCCCCAGCAGCGCACGACCCACCGTTCGCACCGCTTCAGCGTTGGCGATTCCTTCCACGATGACGACAAACTCGTCGCCACCCAGCCGCGCCACCAGGTCTCCCTCACGCAGCGACTCGCGCAGCCGTCGCCCCATCTCGATGAGCACCTCGTCACCCGCAGAATGTCCCAGGCTGTCGTTGATTTCCTTGAAACCGTCGAGGTCGAGGAACAGTACCGCCGCCAGCTGACCATCGCGCCGCGCCCGCACGACTGCCGCACGCAACGCCTGCTCGAAGGTATGGCGATTGGGCAATCCGGTCAGCGCGTCGAGTTGCGCAAGTGCCGTCAGCCGCTGCAACAGGCGGCGCGACATCAGCGTCCCCCAAATTACGAGCAACACGGCGACGGCCACGCTGATGGCGGCCAGCAGCCCTTTCAGCTCGCGTGCGGCCTGGCTCACCTGGGCGGAGAAACGGTCTTCCAGCGGCGTCAGCTGGTCGTTGATCGCGCGCAGCTCGGCGCGCAGCACGTTTACCGTCGGGTTGTAGATCTGGCCGGCCTTGACCTCGGTGCGCAAACCCATCGCCAGACGTTCCAGCCGCGCGGTGTACACGTCAGCTTCGCGCCACGCCTCTACCGCCGCAGCGAAACCCGGGTATTTGCCGACGTAGAGGAAGAGGTCAATCATTGCCGGAATGTCATCGGCATGGTTGCGTCCCTCCAGGAAGCCCTCGCGCGCCCGCGCCAGGTCCGGCGGCGACTGTTCCAGCGCAAGACGGGCTTTGCGGTCGCCAATCGCCACTGCAATCGCACGCTGATAACGCTCGAAATCCGCCTCCTTGCCGGTCAGCGAATAGTGCTCGAGGTGAATTGTGGCTTCTTTCTGGGCCTTGGACCACAGCCCCTCGCCGGCGACATAGGCTCGTGCCCCCGCCAGTAGCCGCAACCCCACAGCGCCAAACACGAGCAGGCAGACGATGACCACCAGCAACGGCCAGGTCACTCTGAGCAAATCGCGAACGTGGCGGCGATTGATTCGCGTCTCCTTGCGGCTACTTCAGGGCGCCGGCGCGGTGGTATCCGGCACCACACGCGCTACGTCTTGAAGCACAGTGTAGACCGGACAAATCCTACTTGGAAGCTATCCGCAAACTGATTTTGTGCCGCTTTCCCGGATATGCGACAGCGGCATCTGCACTAACAGCTTTTTCTTGAAGCGACCTTTTCAATGGGCATAGACGCTAAAAACGCCTCTAGTCGACATATGAACTAATCATACGTCAAGCCCATTATGGATAAGGGTTTTACGAAAAAGCTGATCAACCCTAAAAACCTGGCGCGACCGCTCAATTCGTTTCAAACGGCGCACCACGATGATGCGCGGGCGGCCAAAGCAGGCGAAAACGAGTGCCTGTCTGCTGTTTTCCAACGCCAGTCCGCCGTTGTGCCGCAAATTGTCACTCAGCGCTTGCGTGACAGCGTTTGTGTCGCAAAATAATGACATTGGAATCGATCGGATCGAAATCCGTGACGGGGGAATAGCGCGCGTGCTGGACAGTGTGAAACAGGTAGCTTCGCAGTTGCAGGGCTGGCTCGGCTGGGCCCTGCTGGCAGTGCTGGTGGCGATTTATTACGTCCGCGTGCAGCGCCGGCTGAAACGGCTGGAAGCTGCTGCGCGCATGGCGCCCAACCCGACGCTTGGCGCCCTCAACAACATGACCTGGAAGCAGTTTGAGCTGCTCGTGCATCAGGCGTTTCGTCATCGCGGCTTTGTGCTCGGTGAGGCAGGAATATCTGATGCCGACGGCTCGGTCGACCTCGTGCTGCGCAAGGCGGGTGAATATTTTCTGGTGCACTCGAAGCTCTGGCGCGCGGCCTCCGTGGACGTCGGCCCGGTGCGCGAGCTGCACAGCGCAATGCGCGCCAAGCGGGCGGCGGGCGGCTTTTTCGTCACCACCGGCAGCTACACGCGCGAGGCGCTCGCCTTCGCCAGCGGCCGCAACATCCAGCTCATCGACGGGCCGACACTGCGCGAAATGCTCAACGATACCGCCGGCATCCCGACCGGCGTGCCGACCGAAATCCCCACCATCATCACGCTCGGCAACCCGCCCAGCGTCACGCCGGCGGCCCCGACCTGCCCGGTATGCGCCAGCGCGATGGTGCTGCGTATGGCCCCCCCCGGTTCCAAGGCAAAGAGCTTCTGGGGCTGTTCGCGCTTCCCCGCGTGCAAGGGCAACCGCGACGCGGCTTGACGCCGCCACAATCGACGTCGGACGGCCTCGGTGGTCATACAGCATTTTTCTGAAATGCCCATTCAATAAGGGCTCAGATACTTATTTCATTAAAAGTCGATTTATCCCGATTTGATCGCCTATGCCCTACGCAATAAGGCTTTCAGCACCAAGTTGTTAAAGTTCTGCATCAGTTAACCCCGTCCGCCGAGCTCCGTCGTTTCAGTCATCACCCGCCTCATTTCGAGGTGATGGAAAAGAAGCTTCAAGGAGCTCAGCATGTCACGCAAAGTTCTCTTCTCTGCTGTCGTCGCCGCCACTGCTACGTTGGCCGCGTCGATGAACGCCGCCGCAGTTGGCCGCATCGCCGACGTCACGGTCATCGACCGCTCGACCGGCGAAACACTGCCGGTGCACTTCTACAAGGGCGAATACTGGGTCGCCGGCAAACCCGGCGCCAAATATTCGGTATCGGTCGCCAATGCGTCCGGTGGCCGCGTGCTCGCCGTGATGTCGGTCGATGGCGTCAACGTGCTGAATGGTCAGACCGCGAGCTTCGATCAGTCGGGCTACGTGTTCAACGGCTATCAGCGCTATGAAGTCACCGGCTGGCGCAAGAGCAATCAGGAAGTCGCAGCCTTCGAGTTTGTGGCCTCGCCCGCATCCTATGCCGCGCGTACCGGTCGCCCGGCCAACGTTGGTGTGATTGGTGTCGCCCTGTTCACCGAGCGCGTTTATCAGCCGCCGGTGACCGTGACACCGCCTTACACGCCGTACCGCTATGGACCGCTGGGTGCGGCCAAGAGCGAAGCAGCACGCGAAAGCGCTGCCGACGCCGCCGCAGCGCCGCCCGCACCAACGCAATCCGCACCCGCGTCAGCCGCTGCGAATTCTGCGAGTGGCGAAATGGCGAAACGTGCCGACGCCCGTCCGGAAATGCGCGAAAAGCTCGGCACCGGCCACGGTGAGCGCGAGTGGTCACAGGTCTCGCACACCAACTTTGAGCGCGCCCAAAGCTCGCCCAACGAGACGATCCGCATCCGCTACGACAGTTTCGAGAACCTCGTTTCGATGGGTGTAATCCGCGAGCCGAACCGTCCGTGGCAGCGCACGCCGAACCCGTTCCCGGAAAGTCTCGGCTACGTGCCGGACCCGCCACGTCACTGGCGTTAACACGCGTCGCCCGCCCTACCCGGCTTCGGTGTGGGCGGGCGCTGCGTTCGCGGTCATAATTCCATGCATGACCGCGCCCCCGTCTTCATCGCAGCCCGTCACCGACGAAGCACTCATGCAGACGTTTGCGCGAGGCAACATGAACGCCTTTGAACAGCTCTACGAACGGCACGAAACAGGCCTCTTTCGTTTCGTGTTTCGCAGCGTGCAGAACCAGGCCGTGGCCGATGATCTGGTGCAGGAGTTGTGGTTTGCCGTGGCGCGCTCGGCCGCGAGCTACGAACCAACAGCGAAGTTCAGGACCTGGCTGTTTACGATGGCGCGCAACCGGGTGATTGATCATGTGCGGACTGCAAAAAATCACACCAGTATCGATGCCGAAAATGACGAAGGCGAGTCGATGTTTTCCGATCTCGCAGCGGATTCGCGGCTCGGCCCGCTGCGTCAGGTCAGCTCGCGCGAACAGGCGAAAGCACTGCTCGATGCGATCGAACAGCTACCGGACGATCAGCGCGAGGCTTTTTTGTTGCAGGCAGAAGGTGACATGAGCGTCGAAGATATCGCAGCCGCCACCGGCGTTTCATTCGAAACCGCCAAGAGCCGGCTGCGCTATGCGCGCAGCAAGCTGAAAACCCTGTTGGCAGATTTCGCGGAGGCGTCGGCATGAACCACAGCGACCACACGCCACGCAAGGATCCGCTGGTCGACGCCTACCGTCAGGCCAGCGAGCGCGAGGGTGCGCGACCGGGCGCCGGCGTGCGCGCTGCCGTGTTGGCGCACGCGCGCGTGGTTGCGCAGTCCGGCAGTGGCACCGGGCAAGCTGCGGCCACTGCGTCGGTCAGCGAAACGGTGCTGGCAACGCCGGCCGCCAATGAATCGTCACCGATATGGCGGCTCGCGGCTGGTGTCGTCATCGGCCTGCTGGGGGTGTGGCTGTATCAACTGACGCAGGCACCGGACAAGGCCGACACCGCTGTCGCCAGCGCGCCCGCGTCCGTGTCGACCGCGTCACCAGCGTCGCCGCCTGCTGAAAAGGCGAAGAGCGCGGAATCGGTGTCCGCCGTATCGGCCGGATCGGCTGCGTCCGCGTCAGCGCCGGCCGAAACCTCAGTGGCGGCTGCCGCTCCATCGCGACCAGCACTAGCCGCCCGCACACCAATGGATGCTGCACCGCCTCGCGCCCGTGCCGACGTCGGCACGCCGGAGACAAGGCGTACCGAGCCGGCTATTGCCATGGCTACGGACGCCGCGCGACCAGAAAAAAAAGAACAGCCTGCAACCACGGTGGCAACCAACGTGGCAGCACCCGCCGCAGGCCCTGCCCAGGATAGCGCGAGCGGCGCACTCGCCAACGACGCTGCGCGGGAAACGATGATCGCGTCGGCAGAATTGCGCAAGTCCGCCAGAGCTGCCGTACGTGATGAACCGCGTGTCGCGGCGGCGACGGTGACTGCCGCTCCGCCGGCACCTGCGGCACCGCCCCTACCCAACGCCTTCCCGGCACAAAGTACGGCAATGGCTGGGTCGGTAGCAACGGCGCCAGCACCGGCAACTGCCGCTGCGCCTCGCGCAGGCGTGCCCGCAGCAGCGCCGGCGCCGATGGCGGGGATCGGTGCCAGCGCGCCTGCGGGGCTTGCAGCTAACAAGTCGGATACCGACGCCGTACGACCGCAGGCTGCGGCCAAAATCAACGAGGCGGTTACGCCCGAACGCCGGACGCAGCTTGGTGAACTGGATCAGTCGCTGTTTGCCGCGCTGCGTACAGGCAATATCGGAGCGTTACGCACCGCCATTGCGCGTGGTGCCAACGTGAATGTGCGGGATGAAAGGGGGCGTACGGCGATCCAGATCGCACGCGAACGCGGCGACGTGGAAGCGGTACGTGTGCTTGAGGCGTCAGGAGCCCGCTGAGGATTGTCGAGCGGCCGAAAACGGCATGATCGTGAATCGACCGCGATCAGACAAACATCGTAGCAATCCCGCTCATCAGCCCCAGCGCGAGTGCTGCGCCGGACATTCCCGCGAAATTGATGGGCATCCGTTGCGCCGGGTCAATTTTCGGATCGTAGTTGCGATGCTGCATGTAGCAGGCCGCGAGTATTCCGAGGCTCGTCACCAGATTGAACGCGAAAATAACGTGAAGCAAGTCCATAAAGTGTCTCCCTGTGTGCTGCCGTACTGCCCTGTGCCTTGAACAGCGCAGTCATCTGCCTATTCAGTGGTGCGAACAATAAAGTTCCATCCCGGAGAGCAGAAGACGCAAGCGACGAATCGCGGAAAAGACGCCGGAAACGCGGGTAAAAGCGGCGCCAGCGTGAATCCGCCGAACACCTGTACGGCTGCACGGGAGCCCGCCACACTGGACTTGCGCTTTCGATGCTGTGACAATCGTGGCGCCACCCCGCCACGACTTGACAGGCGGAAACTGGAGTGATTTCCGATGGCGCCGTCATGGCTGAATGACCCAGAATCAGGTAGCGTCGGCTGGTATCGACGGCTGCCGCTGATCGCAGCGCTGCTGAGCACCACACTCGCTGCGGTGCTCGCGCTGCTTGCAATCCACCTTTCGCAGAAGCAGGCGCAGTCGCTGGCGCTCACGCAGGCGCAGGACGAGCTGCAGCGGCTCCGTGAGCAGTTGGACCGGGAGCTGCAGAGCGTGCTCTCGGTGCCGGAAACGCTGGCCGCCTTTGTCTCCGCCGAGGGTGGCATTGACGACGAGGTCTTTGCTGCGGTTGTTTCCCGCCTTGCCGAAAACAACAGCAATATCCGAAACGTCGCGCTGGCCCCCAACAGCGTGATCACCACCGTTTATCCGCGTCAGGGCAACGAAGCCGCAATCGGCCTGCGCTATCTCGAACATCCGACACAGGCAGAAGCCGTGCGACGCGCGATCAGTGGGCGACGCACCGTGGTGGCGGGCCCCATCAAACTGGTGCAGGGTGGAAACGGCATCGTCAGCCGGACGCCGGTATTCCTCAACAAACGCGAGGGAACGCCGTATTGGGGCATTGTCGCGCTCGCTGTCAATGCAGACGCCATATTCGCACGCGTCGGCTTTGACACGGGCGCAAACGGCATTGACATCGCGGCCCGTGGAATTGACGCCAGTGGGGCGCAAGGCCCCGTGTTTGCAGGCAAGGCGGGCGTGTTTGATCGCGATCCGATCCTGCTGCAATACCCTTTGCCGGGTGGAGGCAGCTGGCAACTGGGCGCGGCGGCGGCCATCGGCTGGGGGCAAAGCAATACTCAGATCACGGCGATCGTTGTCGTCGCAACGCTGCTTGGATTGACCATTGGCTACCTGACACACCGTCTGGTTACCAGTCACCAGCAAATACAGAAACTGGCCGTGCGCGATGCACTGACCGGACTTCCCAACCGGCGACTGTGTGATGACCGGCTAAAGCAGGCCATGATGGCAGCGCAACGCCACGACCGTACCGGCGCGTTGATTCTCCTCGACCTGGATCGCTTCAAGTCGGTCAATGACCGGTTTGGCCATCGGGCGGGCGACGAAGTGATCATCCGCGTCGCGTCGCGCGTCGCAGACCAGATCAGGACCATTGGCTCAGTGGCACGAATCAACGGCGACAGATTCGCCGTCGTATTGCCGGAACTATCCACTGCGCGCGACGCTGCGTCCGTGACACAGCAGATTCAGCAGACCCTCTCGGAACCCATCGCCCTGTCAGGCAAGACCTCGGTGCGCGTCACTGCCAGCGCAGGCGTCGCCCTCTTTGGCAGGGAGCCCGTCGAAGTTGCCGCACTCTTTGATAGTGCAAACAAGGCCTTGCGTGAGCAGAAACTCGCCGGCGGGATGCCGGACACTAAAGCGTAGCGAACATGGCAGCCACGGCGATCGCCATGATCAGCGTGGCCAGCCACCCCAGCCAGCGCAGGCGCTTGCCGATCACGAAGCGCCCCATAACGCTTTCGTTGCTACCCAGCAACATCATCACCACCATGATCGGCAGCGCGATAACGCCGTTGATCACTGCACTCCAGAACAAAGCCTTGATCGGATCGATGGGCGCAAAGTTGAGCAAGACGCCGCCGACTGTCGCCAGGGCGATGATGCCGTAGAACTCTTTGGCTTCATGCAGCTTCTTGTCGAGGCCGGAGTCCCAGTCAAAACTCTCGACAACTGCGTAGGCGGCCGAGCCGGCCAGCACAGGCACCGCCAGCATGCCGGTACCGATGATGCCCAGACTGAACAGCAGAAACGCGAATTCGCCGGCAAGTGGCCGCAACGCCTCCGCCGCCTGCGCTGAGGTCTGGATATCCGTCACACCTGCGCGATTCAGGGTTGCGGCGGCGCTCAGGATGATGAAAAACGCGACCAGATTCGAGAACCCCATGCCGACATAAGTGTCCCAGCGAATACGCCGCAGGTGGCCACGCGCTGCCGCGTGCGTGATGGCCTCACCCGCCTCGCGCGCACCCCGCAGATCCTCCATCTCCTGCGCTGCCTGCCAGAAAAACAGATAGGGGCTGATGGTGGTTCCGAACAGCGCCACAATCATCATTACGCTTTCGCGCGTCAGCGCGAGCCTCGGCCAGATGACACGATCGGCAACGTCAAGCCAGGGCACATGGATCGCAAACACTACAGCCACGTACGCGAGCAAAGCGAGCGTAAGCCACTTCAGGTAGCGGACGTAGCGCTGGTAGGGAATGAATACCTGCAGCAGAAGGCACAGCAGACCAAACGTCACCGAATAGACATGCGCCGAACCGCCGAGCAACAGGCGCAGCGCCTCGCCCATCGCGGCGATGTCAGCGGCGATGTTGATGGTGTTTGCGAGCAGCAGCAGACCCACAATGCTGAACAGCACGGAACGCGGGTACTGTGCCTTGATGTTGGCGGCAAGGCCACGGCCTGACAGGCAGCCGAGACGGGCACTGACCATCTGGATACCAACCATCAGCGGATAGGTGAACACCACCGTCCACAACATGCTGAAGCCGAATTGCGCGCCTGCCTGCGAGTAGGTCGCGATGCCGCTGGGATCGTCGTCTGCGGCGCCGGTAATCAGGCCAGGGCCGAGATGTTTGATGCCGGGGTGACGCGCGAGTTTTTTAAGTGGTTCCATCGCCGCAGCCCGAAAAAGAGAAACAAGTACCGGAAAGGTGCGGACGCCAGGGGCTCGGCGCCCGCCACTGAATCATCGCTACCAACGGCTGACCAACTGCTGACTTGTGGGCGCGCTTTTTGGCGCGTCGCGGTGGCAAAGCGTTAGCGCACCGACCGGTGAACACGGACCATCACACGTCCACCGGTCAATTTCCATCGTCCTATGCAGGTCGTTTCACGCGGTACCACGCGGCGTAGATCGCCGGGACTGCCAGGATGGTCAGCACCGTGGCAATGATGAGGCCCGCCATGATGGCAACTGCCATCGGTCCCCACAGCACACTGCGCGTCAAGGGAATCATCGCCAGCACGGCGGCAGCGGCCGTCAGCGAAATTGGCCGGAAGCGTCGGACTGCTGCTTCCCGCGCTGCATCCCATGCATGGGTGCCAGTCGCCATATCCTGCTTGATCTGGTCAATCAGGATGATGGTGTTGCGCATGATGATGCCCATCAGCGCGATCACGCCAAGCATCGCCACGAAGCCGAACGGCATGCGGAACGTGAGCAGTCCGATGGCAACGCCAACGATACCAAACGGCGCAGTCAGCAGAACCATCGCGGCCAGCGAGAAGCTCTGCAATTGCAGCATCAGCAACGCAAGCCAGACAAAAATCATGAGCGGCACGCCTGCGCCGATCGATGACTGCGCCTTCACGTTTTCCTCAAACGCGCCACCGGTTTCGATGCGGTAGCCCGGCGGCAGCTTGGCACGAATCGCGTCGAGCTGTGGGCTGATCTGGGCGGACACGTCGGGCGCCTGAACTCCCTCCACAATATCCGAGCGAACCGAGAGCGTCGGAACGCGCGAATAGCGACGGATGATCGGCTCCTCCATGACCTGCTTCACGGTCGCGACCTG
>CAYMSY010000068.1:0-12112 GCA_964393195.1 uncultured Alcaligenaceae bacterium
AGCGAGTTCAGCGACAACGATCTTGCACTCACCACGATTGGCGGCAAGCTCAACGCGCTTCCGGTCGGGTTCACGGCGCGGCTTTTCTACTGGAACAAGTCGGTGCTCGACAAGGCCGGCGTGCCGATGCCCAAGACGTGGGACGACCTGTTTACCGCGAGCAAAGCGCTGCGGGCCAAGATGGGCAACAAGGCGTATCTCGTCGACGGCAATCTGTACGACATGATCCTGATGTCGCAGGCCTACATCTACCAAAAGTACGGCACTCCGTATATCGACGCCAAAACCAATAAAGTTGCCATGAGCCCGGTAGCACTCAAGGAATGGGTCGGCATCTACAAGCGCTGGCAGGATGAAAACGTGGTGACGCCGTTGCCGTATCGCGTGAGTCTTGGCAGCGCGGAAAAACCCATCGAGCAGCAACCGGACTGGGTCAATGGCAATTGGGCAGGCGTATACACATGGGATTCAACCGTGCGCGTGATCGGCAGCACGTTGCCGAACAAAGGCAAAGAGCTGGAGATTGGCGATTTCCTGACGCTACCCGGAGCCAAAAACTCAGGAATGTTCGGCCGTCCCGTGCATGTGTACGCAGTGTCCAAGCGCACCAAACATCCCGATCTCGCTGCCAAATTTGCAAGCTTCATGCTGGCCGATCCAGAGGCGATTCGGTTGCTCGGGCTGACGCGCGGTATTCCCGCGACCGGCATTGCGTTCCAGATCTTGTCGAAAGAAGATCGTCTGCAACCGATTGAGGTGAAGGCCTATGCACGCATTTCGACGCAGCAAAAAGCGAATGCGATCACGCCACCAGCCGCATCCTTCGAGCACCCGCGAATTCAAAAGTTTGTGCGCGAAGTGTTTGAGCAGATTGGCTACGGCAAGATCACCGTCGACGAAGCCGCCAAGCAATTGGGCGAGCAGGGGACTACGATTTTGCAGCGGTTGTGAGTTCCACCAGGTAGCCTTTTTTGTTTGAGCACCCGTGCCAACCAAACGATAGCAAAGTAATTTTTTCAGCCGTAACGCAATGTCCTGTCGGGCACAGGATGACTGCTCTACGAGCCAACCAAATTGAGCCATGCCAAAACACAGCACCTACCAACTCAGCTTCCGCACCTATCCTGATCGTGACACCGGAGCGACGGTCACACAGCTGACGCCCTCCGAAGTGGTCTGCCATCGTAATTACTTCTATCAAAAATGTTTCAGCAACGATGGCAGCAATTTGTTGTTCAGCGGTGAATTTGACGGACGGCGCAACTATTACATGATGGACCTGCAGGCGCAGACAGCGCGGCAACTGACCGAGGGTGATAGCGAAAATGCGTTTGGCGGGTTCCTGAGCCCGGACGACAAGCTGCTCTATCTGGTGCGTGGTGGTCGCTCGCTGGTTCGCGTTGATCTGAAGACGCTCAAGGAAGAGCTGGTCTATACCTCGCCACCGGATTGGGTCAGCTACGGCACCTGGGTCGCCAACAGCGCCTGTACAAAATTAGTGGGCATTGAGATCGCGAAAGACGACTGGTTTCCGCTGTCCGACTGGACCAAGTTTCGCGAAATGTTTCTGCGCAAACCGCGCTGCCGTTTGATCCGCATTGATCTGGCGAGCGGTGAGCGTACGGTGATACACGAAGAAAACCTGTGGCTTGGGCACCCGCTATATCGACCGGGCGACGACAACACGGTTGCGTTCTGTCACGAAGGTCCGCATGACATGATCGATGCACGCATGTGGTTCATAAACGAGGACGGCAGCAACGTGCGTTGCGGTCGCGAACATGAGGCGCACGAGAGTTGCACGCATGAATTCTTCGTGCCCGACGGTTCGAAGATGATTTATGTGTCGTACAAGGAAGGCGATACACAGCGCTATATCCGCTCGCTTGATCCAGTCACCTTGAAAGACGAGTTACTGGTGACCATGCCGCCTTGCTCGCACCTGATGAGCAACTTCGACGGTACGCTGATTGTGGGGGATGGTTGCGAGACGCCGATGGATGTGGACAACAAGAAAGGTTATGCCTTTGAGCCCGATCCTTACCTGCACGTATTTGATGTGAACAGGAAATCAGATCGCAAGGTCGCGCGACACGATACGTCGTGGAAAGTCGTGAATGGCGACCGTCAGCTTACACATCCGCATCCGTCGTTTAGTCCCGATGAAAAGTCAGTTTTGTATTCGTCGGATTGCAATGGCAACACGGCCTTGTTTCTTGCCTCGCTTGCCTAGATCGCAGCGCGACGCCTGACGGCCATGTTCGCGATTCGTTGCCTCTTTGCACTCGCTACGATCCTGCTGCTTGTCGCGTGTACAAGCACGACGCGTACCCTCGATACACGCACCGGCGCAGCATCACCGTTTCATGCGTCGCAGGCAGGGGATGATGGCTGGGGGGGCGCAGAAGGCCCCGTGACCGGCGGTGCGACGGCGCGGCCGGAGCATATCTACCGTGTTCACAATCGCGCGCAACTGGTGACAGCGCTGGCCGCAGGGGGTGCTCAGCGAGCTTCCGCCACGGCGAAGATCATTTACGTTGAGGGTCTGATTGATCTCAGCGTTGACGCCGACAATCGTCCACTCGCCGAGTCAGATTATCGCGATCCGGAATTTAGCTGGGACGCCTACGCGATCGCCTACGAGCCGAAAACCTGGGGCAAAAAAAATGTGGAGGGACCGCTGGAAGACGCGCGCAAACGCTCGTCCGCACGACAGAGTGCCGTTGTCGTGCTGCCCGTTGGATCGAACACCAGTCTGGTCGGTGCCGGCAACCACGCGCTCATTAAAAACGGCAACCTGATGCTCAAGGATGCACAGAACGTGATCATCCGCAACATTGCGTTTGAAGATGCCTATGATTACTTTCCGCAATGGGACCCGAAGGACAACGCCAACGGCGAGTGGAATTCGGAATACGACAATATCACGCTGTACGGAGCACGTCGCGTCTGGATTGATCGCTGCACCTTTAGCGATGGCGCGCGTCCGGACCGCATCAATCGTGTGCTGTTCGGCCGCCCGATGCAGTTTCATGATGGCCTGTTAGACATCGTGCGTGGCGCTGATCTGGTGACCGTTTCCTACAGTCACTTCCGTAATCACGACAAAGGGCTTTTGATCGGCAACGGCGACGGCCGCAGCGACGATGACGGCAAGCTGCGGGTGACGATGCATCGCAACTGGTTCGAAGATGTGAAGGAGCGTTCGCCGCGCGTGCGCTACGGACGCGTGCATCTGTTCAACAATCTCTACACCGCGAGCCCGGGCGCTGACTATCCGTACGGTTATTCGATTGGTGTGGGCTTCAAGTCGCAGATCATTGCCCAGAACAACGTGTTCGAGCTGCCCGCGCTGCAATCACCTCGTGTTTTCAAGTACTGGCGCGGCGACCGCTTGCTCGCGACCGCCAATCTGCTCAATGGCGTCGCGCTCGACGCGCTGGCCATGTTGAGGTCTGAAGCACCGTTGGCTGCGATTGTCAGCGAGGTGGACTGGTCACCGCCGTATCGGTATGCCATTCAGGACGCCAGCGAGGTTTCTGCGGTCGTGCGCACGATGGCCGGTGCCGGACGTTTGCCCTGAACGCCGGCGCGATATTCCGCACAACGTTCGGTCGCATTGCACATGTCAATCATCGGAAAAAGTGACTGTTAGCGCTACCTTTTCTGATAGTTTATTGATATGATGTCATACAACTTGATCACGAATCGCAAAGAAGCGAGCACAAACGGCCAATGACACCTGCAGAACTCAAGACCATCATCAGTTCCGGACTCCTATCGTTCCCTTTGACCGACTTCGATGGCAACGGTGACTTCAATGCCCGTGGCTATCAGGCGAGGCTGGAATGGCTGGCGCCGTATGGGGCAAGTGCGCTGTTCGCTGCCGGCGGCACCGGTGAGTTCTTTTCGCTGACCGGTGACGAATATCCGTCGATCATCAAGACCGCTGTCGATACCTGCCGCGGCAAGGTCCCCATCATCGCGGGGGCCGGCGGCCCGACGCGCTTCGCCATCGCCTGCGCGCAGGCTGCGGAGAAGGCGGGGGCACATGGCATCCTGCTGCTGCCGCACTACCTGACCGAAGCCGGTCAGGAAGGCATTTCCGCGCATGTGGAGGCCGTCTGCAATAGCGTGAAATTCGGCGTCATCGTTTACAACCGGGCGACCTCGCGCCTCGGGCCGAACGCACTGGCGAGGCTCGCGGAGCGCTGTCCCAATCTGGTCGGATTCAAGGACGGCATTGGCGACATTGAACTCATGGTGTCGATCTACCAGCGCATGGGGGATCGCTTTGCCTACCTCGGCGGGCTGCCCACCGCGGAGGTCTATGCCGCAGCGTACAAGGCTTTGGGCACACCGGTCTATTCGTCGGCCGTGTTCAATTTCATCCCGAAAACGGCGATGGAGTTCTACCGTGCAGTCGCCACAGATGACATGAAAACGCAGCACCGGCTGCTGCACGACTTCTTCATGCCTTACCTTGAAATCCGCAATGGCGGACAGGGTTACGCCGTAAGTATCGTCAAGGCGGGTGCCCAGTTAGTGGGCCACGCCGCAGGCCCGGTCCGGCCGCCGCTGACCGATCTCAAGGCGCACGAGCTGGTGCAGCTGGACGCACTGATCAAGTCATTGGGGCCGCAATAGTATCAACGGCTCTGCGTTGAAACCCACATCGGCAATGGGCTTAGCGCAGCATCCAGCATAAAGTCGACTTTAGGCGATATCCGGCGCTATGCCCCATGAAATGGGGGCTTCATGGAAAAGTCGTTGACAAGCGAAACCGTTGCGCGCGAAAGCCTGTTTCATCCGGCGTTCCTGATTGGCAGATGCAAACGGGTTAGCGGTAACATCAACCGCTGTGCCGACCAAGAAACCTCGCGTCAAAAAACCGCTCCGCGCCGCCCGTCGCGGGACCGGTGATACTACTCTCAACGACGTCGCCAGACTGGCCGGCGTTTCGGCGATTACCGTCTCCCGGGCGCTGAAAACGCCATCCGTCGTGGCACCGGAGACCCTGGCCCGCATCCAGGACGCCGTTTCACGCACGGGTTACGTGCCCAACCTGATTGCCGGCGGCCTCGCGTCCAATCGTAGCGGACTCGTCGCGGCACTGGTGCCCACCATCGCCGGCTCGGTCTTTCTCGACACGATCCAGGCGCTGACTGACACGTTTGACGAAGCCGGTTGCCAATTGATGCTGGGGCAAAGCGGCTATTCGGGATTCCGTGAGGATGCCCTGATCAACGCCATTGTCGGACGCCGTCCGGATGGCATCGTGCTGACCGGCATCATGCACTCACCCGAAGGCCGCCGCCGTTTGCTGGCCTCGGGCATTCCGGTCGTTGAAACCTGGGACCTGACACCGACCCCGATCGACATGCTGGTCGGTTTCTCCCATGAAAAAGTGGGCATGGAGGTCGCGGATTTTCTGTACGCGAAGGGCTACCGCCGGCCTGCCATCGTGACGGCCGACGACTATCGCGCGGGCTTGCGCCGCTCCGGCTTTGAGCATCGCATGCGCTCGCTCGGCGTTGTCGAGTTGCCGGTGCGCGTGGTGCCCGCGCCGACCACGCTGCGACATGGCCGCGAAGCGCTGTCGGCGTTGATTGCCAATGGCGACCCGGTGGACGTCGTGTTCTGCAGCTCTGACGTTCTGGCGCACGGCGTCGTCACTGAGGCGCAGGCGAGGGGACTCAATGTGCCGAAAGATCTCGCGGTGATGGGTTTTGGCGATCTCGCGTTCGCTTCATTCATTCATCCGGCGCTGACCACCGTACATATCGATGGCGTGGCCATCGGTCGCCAGGCCGGCCGCTTCATCATCGACCGCATCGAAGGCCGCGACATCGGCGAACGCGTTCGCGACATCGGCTTCTCCATCATCGCCCGCGAAAGCGTCTAGGCGCGCCAGCGCACGCGGAATTCATGCCGGTCGTTTGACACACTCATCACACAACCTTAAACTTGCAATGTTAGCGCTATCATCGCGCGGCTTTTGAACCCAATTCAGCATGACAAACCGCAAAAAACCCGAAGAACTCCGCAGCCACCGCTGGTATGGCGTCAAGGACCTGCGTTCGTTCGGGCACCGCTCGCGCACCGCACAGATGGGCTATCACCGCAGCGACTACGCAGGCAAGCCGGTCATCGCGATCATCAACACCTGGAGCGACATCAACCCCTGCCACAGCCACTTCAAGCAGCGCGTGGAAGAGGTGAAGCGGGGCATCTGGCAGGCTGGTGGCTTCCCTGTCGAAATGCCTGCGATCTCGCTTTCGGAGCCGTTCCAGAAGCCGACCACGATGCTCTATCGCAATCTGCTCGCGATGGAAACCGAGGAGCTGCTCAAGTCCTACCCGGCTGACGGCTGCGTACTGATGGGCGGTTGCGACAAGACGACGCCGGCGCTCGTGATGGGCGCGTTGGCGATGAACCTTCCCACGATCTTCATGCCGGCCGGTCCGATGTTGCGCGGTGATTACAAGGGCGAGTACCTCGGCTCCGGCTCCGACACATGGAAATACTGGGCCGAGCTGCGCGCCGGCAACATCACCGAAAACGACTGGCAGGATGTCGAAGACGGCATTGCGCGCTCGCCAGGCCATTGCATGACGATGGGCACCGCGTCCACCATGACCAGTGCGGTTGAAGTGCTGGGCCTCACGCTTTCCGGTGCAGCATCGATTCCGGCACCAGATTCACGTCATCAGCAGATGGCGACACTGACCGGCAAGCGCATCGTCGACATGGTGTGGGAAGACCTGAAGCCGCTCGACTTTTTGACCGAAGCCTCGTTCACCAACGCCGTGACTGCGGTACTCGCGCTCGGCGGCTCGACCAACTCCATCGTGCATCTGATCGCGATGGCCAAGCGAGCGAGCATTCCGCTGTCGCTTGACCGTTTCGACGAACTCGCGCGCAAGACGCCGGTGATCGCCAACCTGCGTCCAAGCGGCAAGTACCTGATGGAAGATTTCTACTACGCAGGCGGCCTGCGCGCCTTCCTCGTCACGCTCGGCAGCGCGATCGACGGCTCACAAAAGACGATCTCGGGCAAGACGCTTGGCGAGGACATCGCGGGCGCCAAGGTCTACAACGACGACGTGATCCGTCCGGTCGCCAACGCGCTCTACAAGAGCGATGGCCTGGCCGTCCTGCACGGCAATCTCGCGCCCGGCGGCGCCGTGATCAAGCCCGCCGCGATGGAGCCGCACCTGCGCAAGCATCAGGGCAAGGCCGTCGTGTTCAAGGACTACAACGACATGTCGGCGCGCATCGATTCGCCCGACCTCGACGTCACCAAGGACAGCGTGATCATCCTGCAAAGCGCCGGACCGCAAGGTGCGCCCGGCATGCCGGAATGGGGCCAGTTGCCGATCCCGCAGAAACTTTTGAAGGAAGGCGTTCGTGACATGCTACGCATCAGCGACGCCCGCATGAGCGGCACCAGCTACGGCGCGTGCGTGCTGCACGTGACGCCCGAGTCGCACGTGGGCGGTCCGCTCGCGCTCGTAAAAGACGGTGATGTGGTTGCTATCGACATCGAAGCGCGCAGCATCAATATGCTGGTGAGCGATGAGGAGCTGGCGAAACGCAAAGCCGCGTGGGTGAAGCCGATTCCGAAATTCACGCGCGGCTATGGCGTGCTCTACCTCAAGCACATCCAGCAGGCCGACAAGGGCTGCGACTTTGACTTCCTCGAACCCGGTTATTCCGAAACTACCGGCACTTCGGGTGCCGAGCCGGAAATCCACTGAGATTCACCACAGCGCTGTGCGCCTCAAATGCGCAGCGGCGTGACATCACAACAGGCCACAATGACAAGGAGAGATTCATGGACACGCAGGAGCCAGGTGCGGCATCATCCGCGCCTAACGTACCCAACGCACCCAACGCTACGCGTCGCCAATTGCTGCGCGGCGCAGTCGCCTCAACCGTCGCACTAGGAGCCGCAGGGATGGCCGAAGCCAACGCAGGTACGGGATCGGCTATCGGGCCGGGTTTTGAGTTCAAACCGAGCCAGCGCTACCCCGACCCGGCGGTACAGATCCTCGACCCGAGTTTTGCGAAGTACCGCATCTACAGCAGCACGGTCGAGCAGGTCGGCACCGGCATGCGCTGGGCCGAGGGCCCGGTCTATTTCGGCGATGCGCGCTGCCTGCTGGTCAGCGACATCCCGAACAATCGCATCATGCGCTACGACGAAGTCACCGGTGCGTTCACGGTGTTCCGCCAGCCGTCGAACTTCGCCAACGGCATGTGCCGCGACCGTCAGGGCCGTCTGCTGGTGTGTGAGCATCTTGGGCGCCGTGTCACGCGCACCGAGTACAACGGCTCAATCACGGTGCTTGCAGACAAGTTCAACGGGAAACGTCTCAACTCGCCGAACGACATCGTCTGCAAATCCGACGGCTCGATCTGGTTCACCGATCCGCCCTTCGGTATCGGCGGGCACTGGGAAGGCGACAAGGCCGCGCCCGAACTGCCGCACTCGGTCTATCGCATCGCGCCCGACGGTAAGCTCTCGCTTGTGACCGACCAGCTCGCAGGCCCGAACGGCCTCGCGTTTTCGCCCGACGAAAAGAAACTGTTCATCGTCGAAGCGCGCGCCACGCCGAGCCGCATCATCTGGGGCTATGACGTCGCGGCCGACGGCAGCCTGTCGAACAAGACCAAGGCGGTCGACGCCAACGGCCCCGGCTCGATCGACGGCTTCCGCATCGATACCGACGGCAACTTCTGGGTGGGCTGGGGCAGCAACGGCGCGCCAGCCGCGAAGGCCGAGGACCTCGACGGTGTAATGGTGTTCAACCCACAGGGCAAGGCCATCGGCTTCATCCGCCTGCCCGAACGCTGCGCCAACCTCACCTTCGGTGGGCCCAAGAACAATCGCCTGTACATGGCAAGCTGCCATTCGCTGTATGCGCTCTATGTCGAAGCAGTGGGGGCGGTCTAGTCGTCGGATCATTGATCCATGTGGGAGCGGCCTTGGCCGCGACTGGTGCTGAGCTATTGCAGCCAAGTTTGCTCCCACAACAGTTTGTTACATGTCTGGTTTGAGGTTGTTTCCGTGAAGTTCCTTTTGTCGTCTACATCGTTTGCCGTTACCGCCGCATGCGCGCTGAGCGCTTTCGTTTCGGCGCCGTCGCATGCGCAAAATTACCCCACCAAACCCGTCACGGTAATCGTGCCGTTCTCGCCCGGTGGTGGCACTGACATTGGTGCGCGCCTGATCGCGCAGCAGCTCCCCGCGAAGTGGGGACAATCCGTCCCCGTTGAAAACCGCGCCGGGGCGGGTGGTCTGGTTGGTGCCGATCTCGTCGCCAAAGCCAAGCCCGATGGCTATACGCTGCTCGTTGGTAACGTGGGCACGCAGGCGATCAATCAATCGCTCTACGCGAAGATGCCCTACAACGCCGACACCGCGTTCGCGCCGATCTCGATGATCGCGGAGTTGCCGTTTGTGATGCTCGCTGGGCCGAGTGTTTCAGCAAAGAACCCAAAAGAATTTGTTGCGCTCGCCAAGGCTGAAGCGGGCAAACGTACCTACGCAAGCTCCGGCCAAGGTGGTTCGCCACACCTGACCGCAGAAATCTTTCAGACCGCGTCGGGCACCAAGCTGACGCACGTGCCGTACAAAGGCGGCGGCCCGGCGATGACCGATCTCATGGCAGGTCACGTTGACATCCTGTTCGCTTCGATTCTTGAAGGTTCGGGTCATGTGAAAGCCGGAAAACTCAAGGCGCTTGCCGTGAGCAGCGCTGTGCGCTCACCGGCGCTGCCCGACGTGCCGACGCTCGCGGAAGCCGGGATCCCGAACTCCGAGTCCGGGTCGTGGATTGCGATGTTCGCGCCAACCGGCACGCCGCAAGCCATCATCGACAAGATCGCGGCCGACATCAAGGAGGCGGTCGCGCAGGCCGATACCAAACAGACGCTGATTTCGCAGGGCGCAACACCGATGTCCACCACACCGACCGAGCTCAAGGCAATCATTGACCGTGACCGTGTTCGTTACGGCAAGGTCATCACGGAACGCGGCATCAAGGTCGAATAGTCCTTGCGAGCCCATTGAATACTGGAACTGAAATGAACATCAATCAATTTCGCCGCACAACGTTGTGCATGGCAGTGCTGACCCTGACAAGTTTGCTTTCGCCCCTTGCGTTCGCTCAAGCCGACGTCTGGCCCAGCAAGACGATCACCTACGTCGTGCCATTTACCCCGGGCGGATCGACGGACGTGATTGGTCGCACGATCTCGCAAAAACTCTCGGATGTGTTGAAACAGCCCGTAGTGGTGGACAACAAACCGGGAGCAGCAGGTGCCGTCGGTGCGGGCTTCGTCGCCAAGTCGAAACCCGATGGCTACACGCTGTTTGGCGGCACCATCAGCACGCACGCAATCAACGCGAGCCTCTATAAAAATCTTTCATACGATCCGGTGAAAGACTTTGAGCCGATCACGCTGGTCGCTTCGCTGCCCAATGTACTGATCGTGAGTCCGTCACTCGGCGTGAACAATGTCGCCGAACTGATCGCGCTGCTCAAGAAGGACCCGAGCAAGCGCACGTTCGCATCCTCGGGCGCGGGTACTTCTGCGCACCTCGCAGGCGAGATGCTCGCTGACCTTATTGGCGTACAGCTCACGCACGTGCCGTACAAGGGAACCCCGCCCGCGTTGATCGACGTGTCGACGGGCATGGTGCCCTTCATGTTCGACCAGCTCACGGCTGCCAAGTCGCTGGCCGATGCCGGCAAGCTCAAGATCATTGCGGTGACGACACCGAAGCGCGTTGCAATCGCCCCGAACCTGCCAACCATGATGGAAAGCGGTGTGCCAAATTTCCAGATGTCGTCATGGCAAGCCGTGTATGCCCCGAAGGGCACGCCGAGGCCCATTGTGCAAAGACTGAATGCAGAGATCGTGAAAATTCTCCATATGCCTGATGTCAAGGAAAAACTCGGCACCACGCTGGGCATGGAGATTGTTGCCAGCACGCCTGAAGAACTTGCTGCTCACATGGCCAAAGAGATTCCGCGCTGGGCCGAACTCGTCAAGAAATCTGGCGCAACTGCCAATTAAGTTCCTTCACTTTTAGCTGGACACATCATGTCTGAAATGAACGCCACCACTCTTGCGAACCTGAAAAAAGTCAGCGTCGCTACGCTCTGCACGCAACTGTTCAAACGCGGCTTTCGCAACGTCTTCATCCAGGGCACACAGCGCCTGACCAATCCATCGTCGGGCAACCTCGTCGGGCCGGCATTTACGATGCGCAACATCCCCGCGCGTGAAGACCTCGACCAGATTTCTGCCTTCGACAATCCCGATCATCCGCAGCGCAAGGGCATCGAGAGCGTACCGCCGGGGCATGTGCTGGTGCTGGATTGTCGTGGCGAAAAACGGGTTGCCTCGGGTGGTCAGATTCTCACCACTCGGCTCATGGTGCGAGGCGCTGCGGGCCTCGTGTCCGACGGTCCGGTGCGTGACAGTGGCGACATCAAGAAGATGGATTTCCCGGTGTATTGCTCGGGCGGTAGCGCGCCGTTGAACCTGATCCACCATCATGCGATTGACCTCAATGTGCCGATCGGTTGTGGCGGCGTTGCCGTGTATCCGGGCGACATCATCGTGGGCGATGAAGAGGGCGTAGTGGTGATCCCGGCGCATCTTGCCGATGAAGTTGCGGCCGACGCCGTCGCGCAGGAATTGCAGGAAGTGTTTTTGCTCGAACGCGTTGCAGGCGGCGCCAAACTCGCGGGCACCTACCCGCCGAACGCCGACACCAAGGCGATGTTCGAAGCGTGGAAGAAAGAAAAGGGACTCTAGTCATGGCACAACAGCACAACAACTTCATCAACGGCGAATGGGTCGCGGGTGCGAGCTATACGCCGAACATCAATCCCTCGAATCTAGGCGACGTGATCGGCGAATATGCGCAGGCTGATGCCGCGCAGGTCGAGACGGCCGTTGCTGCCGCGAAGGCCGCGTTCCCCGCGTGGTCAACTTCGGGCGTACAGGCGCGCAGCGATGCGCTCGACAAGATCGGCAACGAGATCCTGGCGCGCCGCGAAGAGCTCGGCACGCTGCTGTCGCGCGAGGAAGG
>CAYMSY010000069.1:0-1819 GCA_964393195.1 uncultured Alcaligenaceae bacterium
CGTATGAATACCCGAAGGAGTTCGAGTTCGTCGACGAATTGCCGATGACAACTACAGGAAAAATTCAGCGCAAGGTCCTGCGGGACCGGGAACTGGCAAAAGGTGCGCAATAGCGAGCCAAGGTAACGCTTTTGGTTGAATGAATGTGCCCGCGTTCCTACTCGCCGGCACCGTGTCGTGTGCCAGCCTTCACCCTGTTCCATCTTGACATGATTTTTCCTCGCTGCGCCAGCGCAGGTTTTTCAATAACCCACCACGACACGTACGCCGCCGTCAGCGTAATCAGACCACTCAACACTGCCAGCTTTCCCGGGTTTATGCCCGGCATACTGAACACCAGAGATTGTTGAATGGGAAAAGCATAGACATAGAGACCATACGACGGGTCACCCCATGCATCGGCACGATACAGTTTGATCGGTGCCGCCAGCGCGAACCACAAGGTCGCGTATGAAACAGCGATCATGATCATGAACGGCCCCAATACGGGCTGGTCAGCCTTCAACACCGCGATCACGCAAAGTACTGCCACCCAGATCGCAGTCCAACGCATGCGTACCCTGTTTATTTGAAACAGCATCCCAACCATGAATGCCTGCATGCACACAGTCATGTCCGGCGGAATGTCGAACGGCAGCCGTCGTACAGACTCTGGTGCGACATAGAGCGCCACGATTGCCAGCACAAGCAGCGCGCTCGCTGCCGCTTGACTGCGCAGAATCGCCAGTGCACCGAGCAAGCCGACAACACAGTACATAAACCACTCGGTGGGAAGCGTCCACAACGAACCGTTTACTGCCCGAGGGTAGGGTGTATTGGCAAAGACTCCCGGGAGTTCATAGCGCAGGTCAAGAAGCAGGCTCTTGGAAAAGTACTGCCAGGTTTGCGGTTGCGAAAAATAGTCGGCTGTGGAGAGAGTTGTTACCGACGCACCGATGAAAATGGCCATAGCCAGTGCTGCCGCCAGTGCGGGAAAGAGGCGGAGCGCGCGCGCCTCAAAGAAGCTCACGATGGAGTCTCGTCGCAAGTAACTCTCGGTTACCAGAAAGCCGGACATCGCGAAAAACATCATCACACCCAGCGTACCGCCTTTGAGATGATTGTTCGTTATCGCCATGAGCGGATCAACCAGATGCCCTGTCAGTGGCCATGAATGCGAAATCAGCACCAGCATGGCCGCAATGATTCGCAGAACGGCAAAGTTATTCTGGTGTGCCATGGCACTTGCCGTCGAAGCTCAAGGCGACAAAAGTCGACTCAACGCTATGCATCAGGATTACGGATACACGACTGCGGCGTCAATTCGGAAATCGTTCGCATTGCGCGCGTATGGTCCAGCGACAGCACCGCAAACATCTGCGTCGGTTTGATCGTTCCCGCCAATATTTCCTGCTCGTCGCGCGCATGAATTTCATCGATCAATGCGCGATCCTCAGCGGAGTCAACGTCGAAATTCGGCCCGAAGCTCCGATCAATGAACGGCGATATTACATTGGCGAACGGCACAAACAGGTCGAAGTGAAAACGCTGAGTCAGTAGGGGCAAAATATCCTGCGCGCGGATGCCTTCAAATCCTTCGACCGAACAATCCCAGTTCACAAAGGCGTCTTCCTGCCGTCGTAATTGCCAGTCATAGCGATAGCGCGGCGCCAGCCGCCGCCAGTATTCCTCGACGATGGCCAGCGCCTCGGGCCAGCGCAGATGACCGTTTCTGCCGATCATGTCAGACGTAACCAGCGTCCCGTTCATTGGCCTGATGGCATCGCGTACTGCATCAAACAATCCTTCCAGATTCAGCACATGGTGCAATGATTGGTTG
>CAYMSY010000069.1:1829-3055 GCA_964393195.1 uncultured Alcaligenaceae bacterium
CCATCACCGCGTGGTACGGCTTGTCTGGCGTCCATTGGTTGAAATCGCCCGCGATGGGGTGAACATGCCGGGCGACGCCCTGTTCCTGTGCGTATGCGCGACCACGCTCAAGCATCGCGGGGTTGAGCTCAAGACACTCGATTGAAAACGAGTCAAAACCATCGGCAAGTAAAGCTTTTGCTACACGAACCTCGGTATCGCAATTGCCGGCACCGATACTGATGAATTGATGATCCCCAACATGCCGTGATTCCGTCATCCGGGCCGCAAGTTGCTTCACAAAAAAGTCATCCGGATGACGAAATCCGAACGCTTCGATTTTTGGCAGCAAATACTTGTTCGACCAGTAATGAAAAATCGGCGGCAATTCGTGGACAACCACATCGTCCGTAAACGTCTTGATCTCCGCCGCGATTCGGGACTCGTAGTCGGGTTCAATGGGGTCAGCGGGCGGCAACTCGACGGGTACCGGGGCTGGTTGGCTGGTCACTTCGTCCGGCGAGATCGCCTCAATGGCTGGCGTGCCACGAATGCGCCGAACCAGCGGCAGCAGACCCAGCACACGCAACAACTCGCGCAGCACGTCCTTTGTACGAGCAGGAATCATTGTGACGATGGTGCCCGGATATTGCCGGGCCGAGAGGAAACATGAATTGTCGCAAAACGCCGGTTCGCGCCTCGACTACTTGATCTTGCCAATCACAAAGACACACGGCGATGGTTGTATCCAGCTATCTGTTCGACGACAATCCCGGGCAGCTCGAATAACCCATTACGTGACAACGACCATCTTGACCACGCCAACAGAGACACCCGCCCCCCCGGCTGATGCCATCGACCCGCATAACGGGTTTCACGTCGCTTTTACGCCGGGACATTTTTACTCGCCTATCGTTGATCCCGCCGACGCAGCCACACAGGCCCATCGATTGTGGCCAGGCGCCGCACCGGAGATTCTGGGCATTGATTTCGATGCTGCTTCGCACCGCGAGATTCTTGCCGTCGATTTTCCGAAATTCATGCCGGACTATCGGTATCCGGAGCGACAGGACGCGGCGGTAGCCGAATATGAATTCTTCACGCAAAACAGCCAATTCAGCTGGCTTGATGCGCGGGCGTTGTACGTGCTCCTGCGCAAGTGGCAGCCTCAGCGCATTATCGAAGTCGGGAGTGGTTTTTCGTCCCTGCTGATGGCCGATGTCAATCGGCGCCACTTTGGCGGTGCG
>CAYMSY010000069.1:3155-12080 GCA_964393195.1 uncultured Alcaligenaceae bacterium
CACGACATTTTTCTGCCCAACGAATATCTCTACGACTGGGTGATTGTTGAAAACAGAAGCTGGAATGAGCAGTATCTGCTGCGCGCGCTGCTGATGTACTCGACAGCGTTTCGCGTGGTGTTCGGCTGTTCGTATGCCTTTAGTGCGATGCCTGATCTGGTGCGATCCGCACTCGCGCTTCCGGGTGGGCAGGCGTACGCAGGGGGCAGTTTCTGGATCGAGAAAGTACAGTAACTACGGCAACTGCTTTATCGAATCACGGTTTGACGGTCAAGTTCTCGTTCATCTGAACACGTGCGCATTCTGGTTGCGACATGGTGTATACGGGAATCGTTTTCAGTGCTGGCAGCGGCTCATTCTTGCTGTTCCAGCGCAGAATGTCCCACGCAAACCGGGAGTCCGTGAACAGATAACTTTGTGCCTGTTTCGGATCCGCCAGCAGACACAATCCTTTGCGCTCAACCGCCTCGCGCGCAAGACTCTCGCGACCCGCAATCGCCGCCGTGAAGTTTTTTGACAGCAGCGCGCGTTCCCGGTGCTGGTTTGCGGTATTTGAAATCAGGGCCAGCGCCGTTCCTGCTATTACGATCAGCGTCATCAGGAGCGATCCGAAGCGCGAGGCGGGCTGCTGATTGCGCGACGCGATGATCAGCGCGACGAGTGCCAGCAACAGCGCCAACGGCGCAAGCGCGTAGTAGGGCGCCGCGTAGCGCGTTCGGGCGATCGGAAGGAATGCCAGAACAAGTGTGAGTCCGCACCAGACCATCTTTGCACGAACAGTTGCATCAACCGTGCTCCAGATTCGGGTCATCAAGGTCAACACCAGCGTGATCAGAAGCACCAGTGCAACGACCCCGCCGGTTGCGTATTTCGCGTAGGCGACCAGGTTGCTCGCCACATTGCCCGAACCGACGTGCCGTGACCAGTCTGCCGCGAATTCACTGGCCTCGAGGTAACGAATGGCGAACCAGATGCCGTAGGTCAGCATTGGCAGCAACACCAGAAAGTCACGTGCGACTGAGCGCCTCGATCGTGGTTGCGCCATGCGAAGTCCGTGACAAAGTACAACAGCAACGGGCGCAAACCAGTACGCTTCCTTGCTGTTGAGCGCGGCGAACGTGAGTCCGGCGAGGGTGATCGAATAGCCCGCCAGCTTCCATACCGCGGCATCGGGGCGATAGCGCCACGCCATTGCCATCGCGCACAACGTGCAGAGCATGCCGACGCGGTCGTGAATCGTCGCCTGCCATGCAGCAGTCGCCAAGAACGGCAACGATAGTGACCACGTCATCGTTGCAAGTGCGGCCAGCGCCGCGCGGCCCGACAAAACGACAATCAGGCCATACAGGGCAAGCGATGACAACACGAGCGGAAGTGCGGCGAGAACATTGACACAGCGAATTGACGAATCGCAAACACGCCCGATGTTGAACATCAGCAACATCGAGAAGTCCCGCGAGAACCGGGTGTCGCGGGACAGCAGATTGGTCATGCTCTGGCGGACGATGTCATCGTTGGTTGACCAGCCGAGCCAGTCGCGCGCTTCGGACAGCGGAAACAAATCAATGAAGTACAGCGGCCATATGACGGCGGCGCCCAACACCAGCGCAACGAAGAGGATGCCGCGAATGCCCGATTCGTTCGTAGTCAAACCCGCCCTTCCGTCATGCACGGCACTGACCACAATCGCCACCGATGATCCATGCTGCGGGTTGTCTGGTGCCAGCGCATCTACAGGGCCATCAGCTCCGCAGCGTCACATCCGGCATCAAGCCACGCCGCAAACTCGTCGCGCAACCGTTCGCTTTCGGCCACTGCCGTTTGCCACACGGCGACGCGGGCCTTGAGGTCGCGCCCGTAGCGCGTGAAGTCCGTGCGATCGGGCAGCTTGCCATTGGGCAGCGTGGCGACCCACTCGGGATGCGGCGCAAGCACAATAACGTCATCGAGAAAATGGGTCGGCCGATGCCGCCATTTGAGCGATTTGTCGAGCCAGCCCGGCACCACTGCGCGCTGAAAATGCGGATAGAGCACCACGCCGCCATCCTCGCCCTCGCCCGCTGCGCGGTAGTCGAGATGCAGGTGATAGTCAGTGATGCCGCCGTCCCAGTACGCACCGGGTGGTGCGCCGGCAATGTCGTGCACGGCGTTGAGCACAAACGGGATCGAGCACGACGCCTGAACAACGTCAGCGAAATTGGCCTCGGACAGCGCGTAGCGCCGCGTCCGGTAGTCATTCCCGGCAAACGGCAGTGGCGTCACTTTCGACGAGAACACGGCGCGCTCAATCCATGCCCCCATCGCCTTGCGGGACGCGATGTTGGTGAAGAATGCTCCGGCGTAGCCAAGCGGCGAACGCAGGCGGTTGTCGCGGTGCAGGATATGGCGGCCACGCGACGTCACCACGTGCAAGCGGTAGCGCGGGTGATCGAGCACCTCGCGCACGCGATGGCCGAACATGGCATGGATGCCTTCGGCAAAGCGCTCGCTGACGTGTTCCTTGGTGGGCGCCTTGCGCCCCGGCGGCACGTCAAAGTCCTGATGGATGTAGGCATGCTGCAGCGACTCAAGCGCGTCCGCCGGATCGGTCAACGCCGCAGCGGCCATGCGCCAGGCACCGATGGAGGCGCCGATCAGGTCCACCGGCTGTGCCGAACGCGGCAACCATTCGCCAAACAGGAAGCGGTCAAGCGGCAACAGCGTCAGCCCTTTCGGCCCGCCCGCAGCGGCCGGGATCACGCGCACGTCAGAGGCTGCCAGTCCGCGCTCACGGACGCGTGTCAGCGCCCGCGGGCCGGCAAAAATCTGCAGTGCTTTCATGCGAAAAAGACGATACAACTATTACCAGAAACGTCCATTTTATAGGGCTTGGAGCGCTGTTTGTGCATAAAGTCGACTATTAGTCTAATTGGCCTACAGGCCCATTGAAATGGCGGTTTCACGGAAAAGCTATAAGGTCACCTGCTTGTCCAAACGAGCCGCTGAAGCTGCGTATTTGTACAGTAAAATCGGCTCATGCTGCGCGCACTGTACGTCGATTTCAACAGTTACTTCGCGTCCGTTGAACAACAACTGCGGCCGGAGTTGCGCGGCCGCCCGGTCGCTGTGGTGCCGATGATTGCCGATACGACCTGCGCGATCGCCGCCAGCGTGGAGGCCAAACGCTTCGGCGTGAAGACGCTGACCAATGTCGCCGACGCCAAACGTCTGTGCCCCGAGATCGTCCTCGTGGAGTCACGACCGGCCGTATACGTGGAATTCCATCAGCGCGCCAAGACCGTGGTCGAGAGCGTAGCGCCGATTGCCTCGGTCAATTCGATTGACGAAATGTGGATTCGCCTCACGGGCCGCGACCAGCCGCGACCTGCCGCCGAAAAGCTCGCACTCGAAGTGAAATACCGGCTTCGGCAACAGCTGGGCGAATGCATCACGTCCTCGATCGGCATCGCACCCAATGCTTTTCTCGCCAAGACTGCGAGCGACATGGTGAAGCCGGACGGGCTGGTGGTCATTGAACTGGCCGATTTGCCGCATGCGCTCATGAATCTGCGGCTCAATCACTTTGTCGGCATCGGCCGCAAGATGCTGGAACGGCTGCATGACCACGGCATCAAGACGACACCGCAATTGCTCAACGCGGACATGGTGACGCTGCGCGCAGTCTGGGGCGGCGTCGAAGGCGAACGCTTCTGGCAGAAGCTGCGCGGTGAGGACGTTTCCTCGCGTGAGACAAAAACGTCGTCGATCAGCCACTCGCATGTGCTCGCGCCCGACACGCGTTCGCACGCACGCGCGCAGGCCGTGCTGTCGCGGCTGACGCAGAAGGCCGCGATGCGCCTGCGCGATGGCGGATTCGTGACCAATGATGTGTCGCTCTACCTCAAGCTGCGCGGCGGCGAAAAGCGCAAGGCGCACCAGCGAATCGACGCAACCGACCGCACGTCAACACTGCTCACCTCAGTACAGACGCTCTACGAAACACTGATGCGCGACCGCGAGGTGCGCAACGCAACACCGATGGCCGTTGGCATGGCGTTCTCCGGACTCTCGCCGCGTGAGGGGCAATCGCTGTCATTGTTCGACGCGCAGCCGAACACCGAGAAGCTTGATCGCGTGGTCGACGAACTGAACCTGAAGTACGGCAAGAACACCCTGTTCTGGGGCGGCGCATTCAGCGCACAGCAATCCGCGCGCATGGCCATTGCCTTCAATCACATTCCCGATCTGGTGATTGAGGCTGACAGCAAGGACAGGGGCCGGACATTACCGGAAAACGCGAAGCCACCAAATACGCGGCGCCGCGTCTGAGAACGCGCGGCACGGCGATTCAGATCAGGGACGTTTCGGCTTTGGCGTGCCGCGCGGATGCGGCGGCTGGTTTTTGGGCTGATTTTTCTTTTCGCTCGCGCGAATCATCGCGATCACGTCGGCGCCGACAAATTTTTCGACAAACTGGCGATGGAAGACGAACCACACCACCAGCGCCGTGACCGGCGGCATGATCAGCGTCGAGAACTGATAGAGGTAGGCAATCGTCTCCAGTTGCCATTGCGCCCATCCTGCCTGTTCGAGCACCGCCGGGCCCGAATTGAGCAGGATCTGCTTCATGCCCACTGCAAATACGGCAAGCATCTGGAACGGCAACAAGGCGAGCCAGCCGTACCAGAGATAGGTCCAGCGCCGCGGATGCCACGCGGCCAGCGTGAGCGCCGCCATCAGTGCGGTGCCGTAGCTGTAGAGCCGCGCATCCACTTCGGTGCTCACCATTGCGTCAGCGCGGAAAACCTGCCCCTGCACCTGACCCGGTGACAGATTGGTCAGGAACTCAAACCCGTGCAGCGTCTGCTGAACCGAGGTCACGAACTCCGGCACGCCGAGCAGCGCCATGCCTGACAGGAACCAGCGTATCGGCCAGTGCAGGATGGGTACGAGCACATACCAGGCCAGAAACACCACCGGCACCCAGGCGAGGATGCGCAGAAAGAAACGACCGATTGTCTTTGGCATGTCAGTGCAGTGCGGACGACTCAGGCGGCCTGCGGTGCGGCGCTGCCGGCGTCATCCGGCGGCGGCAGGCTGTCGCCGTGGCTGGCGCGATTGATACGGCGAACCCAGATGAGCCAGACGATCAGCACGTCGAGCATGATGAGCGCTTGCCAGATGTAGAGGTGTGCCCATTCGAACGCCGTCATGTTCCACTGGCCAAGATAGAACAGGCTGATGATGCGGATGACGTTGAGCCCCTGCACGGCAACAAAGCCAAGGGCGAGACCCCACAACTTCTGTTTCCAGGTGGACGGAAAGGCGAGGATCGCTGCGATCAGCACCAGCGTTGCCTCCACGCCATTGCAGCCGGCTTCAATGCTCACGGCAAAACCGTTGGCCGTGCTGCGCAAAATCTTTCCGGTCGCCACTGCGCTGTCGTCAAAAAACGCAACCAGTTGCGCACAGAAATGTGCCAGCCCGTTGGTCCACGGCATGACGAAATACTCCTGCCCCCACGGCGTGAGTTGCGCGCCAAACAACAGCGCCTGAATCACCAAGAACAGAATGAGAAATCGAACCATGCGAAATAAAGCCAGATCGCGCCGAAAATGCTGGCGCTGAGGATGGAATCGTACCCGAAGCGACGCTATCGCCAGATTTTTCCGCCTTTGCGATAGCGCAAGCTGGCAGCCGCCTGCGTCCGTAAAATTGCCGAATGAAAACTACCGTGACCTCCTGCCGACCCTTGTGGTCATTTGTCGCCGCCCTGATCACGCTGCTGCTGGCGAGCCAGTCAAATGCGCTGCTGCCCGGCGAACGCGCTGTTGTCCTCAATTCTGGCGATGGCACCGTGTCCGTCATTGATCGGGCCACGCGGAAGGTTGTGGATACGTTTCCGGTCGGCAAGGAACCGCATCACCTGATACCGAACCTCAAGGACGACGAACTGGTTGTCGCCAACGCCATTTCCAACGATCTGGTCTTTTTGAATCCACTGACCGGCGAGATCAAGCGCCGCCTGCCGCGTATCAGTGACCCCTATCAGCTTGGCTATTCGCCCGATGGCAAATGGTTTGTTGCGATCAGCCTGCGGCTGGACCGGGTGGACATCTACTCGCTGCCGAACTATGAACTCAAGTCGCGCATCGCAACCGCAAAGACACCCAGCCACGTGGCGTTCAGCAGTGATTCCCGCTTTGCCTATGTGACGATGCAGGATTCGGATGAACTGGTGGCCATTGACTTGGCCAGCCACAAGGAAGTCTGGCGCATGAAAACCGGCAAAACGCCCGCTGGAATCTGGATGAGTCCGCAGGGATTGCTCTTCATCGGCATCATGGGCGCGGACTACGTTGAGGTCATCGACCCGGCGAAACGGGAATCGGTGAAGAAGATCGTTACCGGGCGCGGTGCGCACAACGTATTTCCGGTCGGCGACGGCTCCCGCGTGCTGGTCAGCAATCGCGTTGACGGCACCATCACACCGGTTGATTACAAGGCACTGGTCGCCGCCAAGCCGATCAAGGTGGGGCGGGGTGTTGACTGCATGGAAGTTTCCGCCGACGGCAAGGAAGTTTGGGCCACCGTGCGCTGGGAGGCGCGCGTCGCCGTGATCGATCTGACCGGTGTCAAGCCCATTGAATACATCCCGGTCGGTCGCTCGCCGCATGGCATTTACTTCAAGAGCCATGCGCGGCGCGATCAATAGGCTGCTTGCGGCAGCTTTAACTGCGGCAGCGGTCACCGCACAGGCGGCCTGTACCGGCACGCTTTATCTCACCTTCGACACCGGTCACATGGAGCCGGCGAACGCGATTGCCGACATCCTGCAGAAGCATCAGGTCAAAGCCACCTTCTTCCTCGCCAACGAAAAGACAAAGTCTGGCGGTTTCACGCTTGACGACGCGCAGAAACCCTTCTGGCAGCGACTGGCAAAAGAAGGTCATGCGTTTGGTTCGCACACATGGGATCACCACTACTTTCGCGCTGACGTTGGCGTTGATCGCGTGAGCTATGTTCCTTGGGGCAAACCTGCCAAAGACGGTCGCACGCTGGATCGTGCGGGCGTTTGTGCGGAACTCAAGAAATCGGAAGACCGGTTTCGCGAGATGACCGGACGTGGTTTCGACGGTCTTTGGCGCGCGCCCGGCGGCAAGACAACCCCGCGGCTGATCGAATTTGCACAGAGCTGCGGCTATCGCCACGTGGGCTGGGCAGATGCCGGGTTTCTTGGCGATGAACTGTCCAGCGAAACGCACCCGAATGAACTGCTGCTCAAGCGCGCCGTCGCGAATCTGCGCGATGGCGACATTCTCATGGCGCATCTGGGCATCTGGTTGCGCAAGGACCCGTTCTGGCCGGCGCTGGATCCCTTGCTCGGGCAGCTCAAGGCAAAAGGCTTCTGTTTCGCCACGATTCCCGAGCGCATGCGCGGAACGGCCCGATAGTGGCGATCTACGAAACACTGGAACACACGTTCGAGGCCCTGGTCGGCTGGGTTTACACGACATTTGTCGATCCGCTGGTGTACGCGCTGGGCGTCATGTCGTGGGCGGAACGGGCGTTTGATGCAACCGGCTTTTTTGTGGCGGGGGTGCTTCAGGTCATCGCCACCGCCGTCATCTGCATCCCGCTTGAGCGTCTCAGCCCGGTGCAGACGATCGCCGATCGCCGACAGGTACGGACCGATGTCATCTTCACGCTGGTCAACAAGCTGGGGCTGATTCCCCTGTTCACCTTTGCCGCGCTGCTCGCGCTGGTGAGCCCGCTCGAAGCCTCACTTCGCCTGCATGGCTATGCGCCGTGGTCGCTGGAAGACTTCTGGCCGGCGCTGGCGGCAGTCCCGGCGCTGAGCCTGCTGCTCTACATCCTGGTGCTCGACTTCGCGGAATACTGGCGGCATCGGCTGCAGCACCGCCTCGACTGGTGGTGGCAACTGCATGCGCTGCACCATGCCCAGCGTGACATGACGTTCTGGACCGATGATCGCAATCATGTGCTTGACGAAGTGCTGGCGGCATTCTGGCTGTCAGCGGTGGCGTTGCTGATTGGTGTGCCGCCGCAGCAGTTTCCGCTGGTGCTGTTCGTGCTCAAGCTGATCGAATCGCTGTCGCACGCCAATCTGCGCTGGAATTTCGGTCCGTTCAAGCATTTGCTGGTCAGCCCGCAGTTTCACCGCGTTCATCACGGCATCATCATCGGCCATGAGGGCGAACGGCGTGGCGTAAATTTTGGCGTGATTTTCACGTTTTGGGATAAGCTCTTTGGCACTGCGGATTTCCGCGACGCGTATCCGGCGACCGGCGTGCGCGATCAACTCGAAGGCCACGACTACGGCACCGGATTTTGGGAGACACAATGGCTCGGATTTTCTCGTCTAAAACGGCACTTCTGGCAACGCTAAGCGTTGTCGCCCTGACCACGCTCAGCAGCTGTGCAACGGTTGTTCAGGACCAGAAACGCGCGCTGCTTGACCGCAAGTGTCAGGACCGCGTCGTGCGCATGCTCAATGCAGTGTCGCCGGTGGTGGCCGAGTCGAACATTCCGCAGAAATTCTGCGGCTGCTTCACCGAGAAGCTTGACGTGGCCAAACTGGAAACCGATATTGATGGCGTCAAGGACATCGGTCTTAACCCGGAAACGCTGCGTTTCGTGACGGAATACATCCCGACCATTCGCAGCTGCGCCAAGGACACCGGGCTCTGGAAGGGGCTCTAGCCTCGCAATGTAGCCGTTGCTCCGGTGTCCCGGCACCAGAGCGTGAGCATCAAAACCTCAGTCAGCGCTTTGCGCGTGACGGCTGCTGTGCAGCTCGTCAATGACGGGCGCAGCCATGCCGATCGCCGGGGCGGTCGTCACTGTTTTGGCCACTGGCGCTTCGGCAAAGGCTTTCGCTGCACCGCGCACGCCGTGCACGATAAACGCCACCAGTTGCGGTGC
>CAYMSY010000070.1:0-12030 GCA_964393195.1 uncultured Alcaligenaceae bacterium
GCGTTTTCACTCGCACGGCGACGCTTCCATCACCTGACGTTCTACGGATTCCTGCTGTGCTTCGCGGCGACTTCTGTTGCTACGCTCTACCACTACGCTCTTGGCTGGGTTGCTCCGTACGGCTATGCCAGCCTGCCAAAGCTCCTTGGCGTCACTGGCGGCGTTGGACTGCTGATCGGTCCGGCGGGGCTGTTCTGGCTGAATCTCATACGCGATCCGCAACACGGTGATGCGACGCAAAAGCCGATGGATCGCGGCTTCATCGCACTGCTGTTTCTGGTGAGTGCAACCGGCCTCGCGCTCATGCTTGCACGCGGAACCGGCGCGATGGCGCTGCTGCTGGCGATTCACCTCGGCTGTGTGATGGCGTTCTTCGCCACGATGCCCTACGGCAAGTTTGCGCATGGCACCTACCGCAGTACGGCGCTGCTCAAATACGCCATTGAACGGCGACAGCCGACGAATCTGCGGATGAAGTCCGAATGAAGCCGCGCCGCGCATCGACCGTAGCGGCTGAGCCGACTGTCGACGACGATCTCGCCGACATGCCCGGCAGCGAGCGCGCCTATCAGACGCTCATGCGCGCCATCAGTCGCGGCGAACTCAGGAGCGGTGCGAGGTTGATGTCGCTGACCGTACCGGACTCTCACGCACGCCCGTCCGTGCAGCGCTGGCGAGGCTTGAGGAACAGGGTCTGCTGGTCAACGACCGGACACGTGGCCTGATCGTCGCCGAACTGGATCAGGGCGCGGTGTGCGAGCTGTACGCCATGCGCGAAGTGCTCGAGGGTACGGCAGCGAAACTCGCGGCGCGTCATGCCTCGGACGTCGAAATTGCCATCCTGCGCGAAATCATCGAACGTGATGCCACACTGACCGACGCTCATGCACTGGCCGAAAACAACCGCCTCTTTCATGCCACGCTCTATCGCTCGTCACACAATCGTTACCTGCTGAAAATGCTGCGCTCGATTCACGAAGCGATGCTGCTGCTCGGGCAGACGACGCTCGCCGCAGCAGGACGCCCCGAAGCCTCACGTCAGGAGCACGGCGAACTGGTGGCCGCCCTCGAACGTCGTGACGCCGACGCTGCCGAGCAGTTTGCACGACAGCACATCGCGGCTGCGCTGAAGGTTCGGCTGACGCTCATGCTTTCCGGCCTCGAAGCGACGTCTGAAGGCGAAAGTCAACCTGATTTTTGATGACCAGCTTTTTCGCAAAAATCCCATTCAATAAGGGCTAAAAGCGCATATTTACATAAAGTCGACTTTTAGGTTTTTCACGCTTTTAGCCCAACGCGAATGCGCGTTTCGTCATGAAGTTGATAGACCAAAAACGCCGATCAGGCTGTCAGTGCACGCATCTCGGCGTACAAATCCGCTTTGCCTTCAAAGCCGATGCCCGGTAGCGACGGCAGCGTGACGTAACCGTTTTCAACGCGCACGCCATCGGGAAATCCGCCGTATGGCTGGAACAGGTCGGGATACGATTCGTTGCCGCCAAGGCCCAGCCCCGCCGCAATCGCGAGCGACATCTGGTGTCCGCCATGAGGGATGCAACGACTCGGCGACCAGCCGTATTCTTTGAGCATTTCCAGCGTGCGCAAATACTCGACGAGGCCGTAACTCAGCGCGCAGTCGAACTGCAGCCAGTCGCGGTCCTTGCGCATGCCACCGTGGCGGATCAGGTTTCGTGCGTCCTGCATCGAGAACAGGTTTTCACCGGTCGCCAGCGGCCCGGCATAGCTCTCGCCAAGCATCGCCTGTAATTCGTAATCGAGCGGATCACCCGCTTCTTCGTACCAGAACAACGGGTATTGCGTCATCGCCTTGCCGTATTCAACCGCAGTCTTCAGATCGAAACGACCGTTGGCGTCGACCGCAAGCTGCTGCCCCGGCCCGAGCATCTTGAGCACCGCCTCAATGCGCTCAATGTCATCCTTGAGCGGTGCGCCGCCTATCTTCATTTTCACGACCGAATAGCCGCGATCAAGATAGCTCTGCATCTCGCCGCGCAGGCCGTCGAGCCCTTTGCCCGGATGGTAGTAGCCGCCCGCTGCATAGACGAAGACCTTGGGATTGGCCTTGCCGTTACCGTAGCGCTGCGCCAGCAGTTCATGCAACGGTTTGTTCTCGATTTTGGCCACGGCGTCCCACACCGCCATGTCAATGGTGCCCACCGCAACCGAGCGTTCGCCATGACCGCCGGGCTTCTCGTTGGTCATCATGCAGGCCCAGACTTTATGGGCGTCAATGTTGCTGCCGTCATCGCTCATGAGCGACGACGGATCGGCCTCCAGCACACGTGGCATGAAGCGCTCGCGCATGAGGTTGCCCTGTCCGTAGCGACCATTCGAATTGAAGCCGTAACCGATGACCGGTTTGCCGTCGCGTACGACGTCGGTGACGACGGCGACGAGGCTCAAGGTCATCTTCGAAAAATCAATGTAGGCGTTGCGGATCGCCGATTTGATCGGACGTGTGGATTCGATGATGTCGACGATTTTCATGGGAACAAACTGCTATTGCGTTGAGAGTTGCGTTGAAATGGATTAGCGCGACAGCGATGAGCCGCCGCAAATCTGGATGTCCTGACCGGTGATGGCGGCGGCTTGCGGCGACAGTAGAAAGGTGACGAGTGCGGCGACCTCTTCCGGCTGGATCAGACGGCCGATCGGTGGGAGCTTCGGTGCGGCGCTCGCGCGGCTCGGGTCTTCGAGCATCGCAGTCGCTGTGGCTGCGGGCGACACCACATTGACCGTCACGCCACGCGGTGCAACCTCGGCAGCCCAGCTTCGGGCGAGTGCTATCAGTGCGGCTTTGGTCGCCGCATATTGGCTGCGGCCCGCCATGCCGGCCGCGACGCGACTGCCGATCAGCACCACGCGACCGCTGCCGCGTTCGGTCATTTTTGGGATCAGCGCGTCCGCGAGCTGTGTGGCCGCATCGACATGCAACTTCCACATGAGCGCGCCGCCCGCATGATCAAGGGCACCAACGTTGCCCACGCGCAACACGCCCGCAGCATGCACGAGTGCATCAACTGCGGTGACGGTGCTTGCTGTACCGCTGATCGCGTCACTGTCGGTGAGATCAAGCGGCACGCCGCGAAACGCCGCGTGTGTCAACGTCGGCGCTGCCAGGTCGAACCCCGTCACGCGCCAGCCTGCATCCAGCAAGGTCCGCGCAATGGCGAGTCCGATGCCGGAGCTGCTACCGGTAACGACGGCATGGCGCTGTTTCACCAGATCACTCAAGCTTGATTCCGCCATCGTTGATGATCTTCATGGAGCGCGCGGTGTCGTCGCGCTGGAACTTCGCGAAATCCTCCGGGCTGCCGGCCTCGATGATGAGACCGTTGCCGAGCAGGCGATCCTTCATGTCACCTGCGAGCGCCTTGTTGGTTTCGACATTCAGTTTGTGCACGATGTCAGCCGCCGTCTTTGCCGGTGCCCAGAGGCCGTACCAACTAAACGCCTCGTACCCTGGCACCGTTTCACCGACGGTTGGAATATCTGGCATCGACGGAACACGCTTTGACGAGGTGACGGCAATCACTTTCAGTTGTCCGGCCTTGGCGTAGCCCGCTGAGCCGAGTATCGGATCGATGAAGCCAGCGATACGATTGCCCAACAAATCCTGATATGCAGGTGTTGAGCCCTTATAAGGAACAATCAGGAAATCGAGCCCGGCGCTGCGACGCAATTGCTCGGTCGCGAGATGCCCCGCAGAGGCGACCGAGCCGACTGCGAACGACAATTTGCCGGGATTGGCCTTGGCATGCGCGATGAGCGACTTCACGTCATTCGCCGGTAATTCCTTTGCAATCGCGACCGCGAGCGGCGCCTTGGCAACCAGCGCGATTGGTGCGAAATCCTTCACTGCATCGTACGGCGGTGTTTTCAGTGCAATCGTCGATGTCGTGAAAGTAGATGCGTTGAACAGCAATGTGTAACCGTCCGCAGTTGCTTTTGCAACGGCGTCCGCGCCTATGGTGCCGTTGCCGCCCGGGCGGTTTTCAACAACGAAAGTTTGCCCGGTCTGATCACCAAGCTTTTGCGCGAGCAGTCGGCCCACCGTATCCAGCGTACCGCCGGGCGGGAACGGGATGATGACGCGGACCTGTTTGCTTGGATAGGCCTGGGCACTTGCGATGCTCGACGTCAGCACGAGCGAAGAGACCGCGAACACGGCACACAATGTAGTTTTTAGGGTCATGACAATACTCCTGATGCGTATCTATAGATTCAAGCTTTGAGGAGGCCGGCGTTGGCAATGGCCTTGCGAATGATTTCGTTCTCCTCCGCGTTCGGTGCGTGTGTCGGCGGACGCACGTGGGCGCTTGCGAGCACGCCGGCGTACTTCATCGCCGCCTTCATGCGTGCGTGGGCCTCGCCCGTGGGCTCTCCGGCGCCATAGACCGCCTCCTTGATCGGCGTAATCAGCGCCTGCACAGCCATTGCTTTTTTTAGGTCGCCGGCCTTGACCGCATTCCACAGGTCGATGATGAGCTGCGGGATCGCGCTGGCGAAGCCAACGAGTGCACCGTCAACGCCCTGCACCATGGAAGCCAGCAGATATTCGTCGTGGCAAGTGAGAATCGCTTTCGACGCGTCAGCATCACGAATCGCTTTGATATCACGTGCGTACTTGCTCATGTCGCGCTGGCCGACCTTGAATGCCTGCACGTACGGCAGCCGGGCCAGTTCGGCCAGCAGCGCCGACGAATACGACGCCTTGGTCCACGCCGGATAGACGTGGCAAATCAGGTCAAGACCGGTGGCATCGAAGATGTTCCTGAAGTAATCAAGCGCATGATCCGGATGGAAACCAAAGCGCAACCAGTGATGCGGTGGCATTACGTCGATGCCAACTGCACCCGCTTTTTTGGCCAGACGCGCATGATGCGCCGCATCGGTGAGCCCTTCGCAAACGACCGACGAAATGACTGGCAATTTGCCCTTGAGCTCGTCCGCCACAATGCGCGTGACTTCAGCACGTTCTTCGGGGTCAAGCGCAAACACTTCGCCCGTATGACCGTTCGTCATAACGGCAACGACACCTTCATGTCCGGCGAGCCAGGACGCGAGCTTGCGCAGCGCGGGCTCATCAATGCGGTTATCGTCTTTGAATGGCGTGGAGATTGCGGGGATAATGCCGCGGTAGTTGGCGATGGTAGGCATGGCTGGCGCTTGGTCCGGAGTTCGAGAAATCGATACCGAATTGTTGCGACACCGGCCTGATCCGTCCAATACCCGAATCAGATACAACTATTCAAAAAAAGAGAAGCGCTGCGCAATGGGCCCCGGTAACCGACCGCTTGACCTGGACTGGCTGGAGGACTTTCTGGCGCTCGCCGACAGCGGCAATTTTTCGCGCGCGGCACAGGCGAGAAACATCGCACAACCCGCATTCAGCCGTCACATCAAGTCTCTGGAAGAATGGGTTGGCGTTGATCTGTTTGACCGCGGTTCACATCCGGTAACGCTGACCGAGGCCGGCAAGCGCTTTCAGCCCGCGATTGAAGACTCCCTTGAGCGTCTGCTGGAATCGCGGCAAAAGGCTCGTGCCGCGCACGAACAGGCCAATGCGAGCCTGCGCTTTGCCGCCACTCACGCACTGTCGCTTACCTTCTTCCCGAGCTGGCTCGGTCAGCTTGAGGCGAAACTGCACATCGGCAAGATCGAGATGGTCTCCGACAGTTTTCAAGCCTGCGAAGAACTGATGCTGCAACGCAAGGTCCAGTTTCTGTTTTGCCACGGACATGCAGATGTACGCACGCGTCTGGATGAAGCACAGTGCCAGTTTGCGGTGGTCGGCGACGACATGCTGATGCCCGTTTCAGCGCCGTCTTCGGAACGCGAAGGGGCGCGCTATCACATTGATGCACCGAATGCGGAAACGCTGCCGGTACTCGCTTACAGTCGCCAGTCAGGCCTCGGGCAAATCATGCGCGGAGTCATGGGTGCGAAACTGGAGCGTGAGCCGTTCAATATCGTTTTCACGGCTGATCATGCCGTTCTTCTGAAAACAATGGTGCTGGAAGGTCGAGGCATCGCATGGTTGCCGCTCAATCTGATCCGTGACGAAATTGCGTCGGGCCGCCTTGTCGCTGCGGCAACAGAGCTCTGGCAGGTGCCAATTCAAATAAGACTGTGCCGGCACGAGTCAGCCATGTCTGCACTGGCTGAATCATTATGGCGCGTCGTCCATCCGGACAACGTCAACCCAGGTTGACCAGCCAGTCCGTCGCTTGATGCTACTCGATATCCGGCATCGTCGCGGCGCCTGCTGCCACGCTGTCAGTCCGCGCACCACCGCCGTTCGGCCCACGACGCCGCCGGCCGCGCTTGGCAGGGCCGTTGCCGGTGTTGGCTGCATTGCCTGCGTTGACGAGATTTGCGTCGACCACGCCACCTTCGACTGCTGCATAGCCGCCGTTGCCGCCGCGTGAACGGTTGCCCCCTCGCCCACCATTGCCGCCGCGACGGTTGCCCGCGCCACCGGCTGGCGGCCCACGATAGCCGGGCGCCACGTTGCCATTGACCTCACCACCGGGGCCACGCCGGACTTTGTTGCCGGGTGTGCGCTGACGCCGTCCCGAGACAGGCATCTCGGACGCCCCACCAAAGCCGGGAAACTGTTGCTGCTGCAAAGCTGCCGGTGCGTTACCACCGGGGCCGCGCCCTCCGCGCCGCCCACCTTGGCCACCGCCCGCTCCGGCGGACCCGCCACGGCCACCCTGGCGGCGACCGCGACCTTGCGAGGCGCCCGCATCCGCTGGCAAGCCAGTCCAGATCGCCTCATGCTCCGTCGCCGAGCGCATCGGTCCGAGTGGTTGCTGCGGAATCCGGTTGCGACCACCGAATCGTGCTGCTTTTTCGAGTTTTTTCTTCGAACGCAATCCGACAGACTCAAGCACCTCAAACGTCTCGGCCTCGTCAAGCTGCTTGAATTGCCCGCGCTTGAGCCATGACGGCATCTGTACACAGCCGTAGCTCGTCCGTATCAACCGGCTGACGGTAAGCCCCAGATGCTCGAACATGCGCCGCACTTCGCGGTTACGACCTTCATTGAGCGTGAGTCGGTACCAGTGATTGGCCGAGTCGCTGTCGCGATCAATACGATCCAGCGATAGCACACGCGCCGGCCCATCCTCCAGCTCGATGCCGTCCATCAGCTGGTCTTCCTGCTCCGGCGTCAGCTCTCCGAGGACGCGGACCGAATACTCGCGCAAAATCTCGTAACGAGGATGCATGAAGCGATTGGCGAGTTCACCATATGTCGTGAACAGCAACAGCCCTTCCGAGTTGTAGTCAAGCCGGCCAATCGCGATCCATTTGCCGTGATCGGGTCGCGGCAGACGATCAAAAACCGTATCGCGTTGCTCAGGATCGTCACGGCTGACAATTTCACCCGGCTGCTTGTGATAAATCAGGATGCGCGGCTTGTCGTCACCCAGTTTCACCGTCACCTTGCGACGCTTGACATGCACACGGTCATGCTCGTTGACGACCTGGCCGACATGAGCCCTGACGCCATTGACATCAACCTCGCCAGCTTCGATCAACGCTTCCATGTCCCGACGCGAGCCGAGCCCCTGCTGCGCAAGGACTTTATGCAGCCGTTCACCATCGCGCTCGCCCGCTTCATTGACCCCTGAAATCACTGCACCATCGGTGTAGCCCGGCAACGGCGAAGGCACGCCATCGGCATCGAGGACCGGCACACCAAACTGCGGAGCCCTCGGTCCACGTTCACCCTCGCGTTGCCCGCGATTGTTGCCGCGCTTGTCGCGCCGATTGCGATTGCGCCGCGCGGATCGGTCCATCGGTCGCGACGGGTCGCCGAACGCGCCGGGATTTGGGTTATCAGCCGCATCCCCTGGCGCGACTGACTCCGTCATCGGCAAAGTCTGACCAGATTCGCCCGGTGCCTCTGCTGCCCCCGTCGCTCCCTCTCCTTCGGCAATCGCGGGCCGGTCAATACGTTCGCCGCGGGCATTTCGCCCCCTGCCGCCACGTCGATTACGACGCGGACCCCTCGCACGTTGCTGACCGTGAACTTCTCCGGGAGCGCCCGGCACCTGGCCTCCGGCGTCCTCGGCGCTGCTCATCGGTGCAGCCGCCGCCTGTGAACCGTCCGACTCTGGCGGCGCCGCAGGTTGCGAGCGCGGCCCCGGTTCGCGTGGCACACGTGGCTCCCGGACCTTGGGCGGTCGCGCCTGCGCCTTCAATTTCTTTGCGTAGGCGGGATCTACATTGCCGTTGACATCACCGGGTTCGTGGTCGTCAAAATCGCTATCGTGCATCGTACTTTGCTCAGTGAACCGTCGGCGAAACGGAGGGAGGCGCTACATCGGTAATGGACACTTCAAAAAGCGCAGCATCAGCACTCTCAGGAAGATTTTCCGGGTCAAGCAAGACCGCCTGATCAAGTTCGTCACCGGCAGACTCAATCCGCGTCTGCTCCGGATAAACCGGTTCCTGCGGTACTTCCGGCAATTCCAGCGCAGGGTGCGCATCAAGCTCGGCCAGTGGCGGCAACTCGGAAAGGGAACGCAAACTTAAATCATTCAGGAACATCTTGGTCGTGGCGTAGAGCGCCGGACGACCGGGCGTGTCCTTGTGCCCGATCACTTCCACCCAGCCGCGATCTTCCAGTGCTTTCAGAATATTGGTCGAGACGGCAACGCCGCGGATCGCCTCGATCTCACCGCGCGTAGCGGGTTGGCGATAGGCGATGATCGCCAGCGTTTCCATCACTGCACGCGAATACTTTGGCGGTTTTTCGGGTTCCAGGCGATCAATGTTGACTTGCATCTCGGGTCGAGTCTGGAAGCGATAGCCGGATACGACCTGCACCAACTCGATACTGCCGCGCTCTTTCCACTCTGCTGTCAGATCAGCGAGCAGCAGGCGCACCGTTTCCATGGGAACCGGCGGGTCGAATACCTTGACAATCTCTTCAAGGGGAAGCGGTTCGTGGCTGGCCAGCAAGACCGTTTCGAGAACGCGTTTAGCGTGTGTGAGTTCGTCCAATGAAGACTCTATCTTTGAAAACGCAACGCCTGCCGCCGTTGCTCGCGGACCCATTCGCCAAAACGAGAAAGTGCGTCTACAGCAAACTACGCTGCTTCGTCGTTCGCCGCATCTGCATGTGTGTCCGTGGCCGCAACCATCACTCCACCGTCACCGGCGAGTTGCACATAAATGGGGCTGTAGGGTTCAGTTTGCGCGACCGAGATCAGTCGTTCGCGCGCCAACTCCAGGATCGCGAGGAAAGTAACAACAACCAGAGGTACGGTCGCGGTTTCCTCGAATAATTGTCCGAATTCTACATGCAAGCCGGGTTTTAGCTTGCGCAAGAGATAACTCATGCGGGCACGAACCGACAATTCGTCCCGAGAAATCAGGTGCATCTTGTTGAGTTTGGCGCGTGCGAGGATGCTCGCCCAAGCGCGCCGGAGATCTTCCGGCTCCACATCAGGCAACCGCGTCAGTGCCTGCTTTTCAAAGATCACCTGCACGATGGCAAAGTCACGATCTGCCTGCGGCAGTTCGTCAAGCCCGGCAGCGGCAAGCTTCATCTGCTCATAATCAAGGAGGCGCTTGACCAGCTCGGCGCGCGGATCGATCTCTTCTGCAACGGCCGTGGGCGGGCGTGGCAACAGCATGCGCGACTTGATCTCGATCAGCATCGCAGCCATCAACAGATATTCAGCCGCCAGCTCGAATCGCTGCGACGACTTCATCTTCTCGACATAGTCCAGGTACTGCCGCGTCAGCGCTGCCATCGGGATGTCGAGAATGTTCAGATTCTGCTTGCGGATCAGATAGAGCAGCAGGTCGAGCGGCCCTTCAAACGCATCAAGGAATATTTCCAGCGCTTCCGGCGGGATGTACAGGTCCTTCGGCATCTCGCCGAAGGGCTGACCATAAATCTTCGCGAGCGCGGGATGAACCGGAACAGCGGCGGGATCGGTATCTACAACAACTTCCATCAATGCTTTCGAGTGCGTGCTATGCCGCTGCTTTTGCCTGCCGGATCAGCGTCGGCCCCACACGCGCTTCGACTGCGTCCTGCACGTCCTTGCGCAAACCGAGACCAAATGCCAGTTCAGCGGCCACAAAAATCGGCCCGATGGCGAGCCCCATGATGTCATCCACGAACGCTGGTTTGCGCCCCTCGTAATAATGACCCACAAACTGGAACACCCAGCCAACAACAAACAGACCGACACCCCACGATACCCAGACGGCGGTACTTTGTCCGGCGAGCAGCTGGCCGAGCCAGAGGCAAAGTAACAGGAAAGCGGTCATGGCAATACCGAAACGTATGTCCAGTTTCAGGTAGAACAATGCAGTGATGATCACCACAATCAGCGCCGGCGAAATGGCGATGCCATCGAAGTGCATGAGCACCGGGCGCGACAACAGGATCGCTACGGCCGCAACGATCATCGGAATCCCGACGAAATGCGTGGCGATGTTGCGCTTGTCGCGATGATAGGCAGCGTACTGGCTCAAGTAGTCAACAAATGATTTCATGATTCCTCCCTGGTACGTTGTTTTCTGCGGGGTGATCCGCCCGCCATGTCGAGACACCAAGCAGGCTTTATACCTTGGCGAGACCCATCGCCTGACGCACGTCAAGCATAGTCTCTTCGGCGACCCGACGGGCCTTGGCACAGCCGTCGTGCAGCACCTCGCGCACATAGTCCGGCTTCGCCTCGATCTCCTTGATGCGAGCCTGAATCGGCGCCAGTTCAGCGTTCACGGCATCAATGACGGGCTGTTTGCACTCAAGGCAACCAATACCGGCTGTCGTGCAACCCTCACGCACCCAGGCTTTGGTCGCGTCCGACGAGTACACCTGATGCAGGGTCCACACCGGACAATCGTCCGGGTTGCCCGGATCGTTGCGGCGGGCGCGTTTCGGATCTGTGGGCATGCGTCGAATTTTCTGTTCGACCGACGCCGGTGTTTCGCGCAGATCGATGCTATTGCCGTAACTCTTGCTCATCTTGCGGCCATCGAGGCCGATGATCTTTGAAGTCGGTGTCAGCAAGGCCTGTGGCTCCGGCAGGATCGTCTTGCGCGCTCCGGTCAGGAAGCCATGCAGCAATTCCTTCTCCGCGCCCGACAACGATCCTGCAGACAGCACCAGCGCCTTCGCCTGCTCCAGCGCCTCGGCGTTGCCGTCCTGGTTGAACGCGGTCTTCAGCGCTTCGTACTGCTTGCCAAGCTTGCCGCCGAGCTTCTTGATGGCAACAACCGCACGCTCTTCAAATCCGGGTTCGCGACCGTAGATATGGTTAAACCGCCGCGCGATCTCGCGGCTGATTTCCAGATGCGAGACCTGGTCTTCACCGACCGGCACCTTGTTCGCCCGGTAGACAACGATGTCGGCCGTTTGCATGAGCGGGTAGCCGAGGAAGCCGTAGGTCGTGAGGTCTTTTTCTTTCAGGTTTTCCTGCTGTTCCTTGTAGGTCGGAACGCGCTCGAGCCAGCCAAGCGGTGTGATCATGCCCAGCAGCAGCGACAGTTCGGCATGCTGCGGCACCTGGCTTTGCAGAAAAATCGTCGACTGATTCGGATCGAGCCCGGCCGCGAGCCAGTCGGTCACCATTTCAAAGGTCGACGATGCGATGACGCGCGGATCATCGTAGTGGCTGGTCAGGGCATGCCAGTCGGCGACGAAATAGAAACACTCGAAATCGGGCTGCAGTTTCACCCAGTTTTTGAGGGCACCGTGATAGTGGCCAATGTGCATGTAGCCCGTCGGGCGCATGCCGGAGAGAACGCGGTCTTTAAACATGGAATCTAAATTCCGACCAGCGCACGAAGCGCCTGGTAGGTGATTTTGTAAAGCGGGAACAGGATGGTGCCGAGCACGCCAGCTACGGCCAGTCCAAGCACAATGAACAAGCCGTAAGGCTCAAGGCGAGAATATTTATACGACAGCGGTCCCGGTAGCAGCCCCGCCACGATGCGACCGCCGTCGAGCGGCAGAATCGGCAGCAAGTTGAG
>CAYMSY010000071.1:0-406 GCA_964393195.1 uncultured Alcaligenaceae bacterium
AGCAGATGGATGTGCAGACCTATTTTTTCCGTCGCACCAACATGAACGCGCTCGGTCAGGCGCGCAGCTGGACCGATCACTTGCTGTGGCACCACGCTGCCCACACCGTGGACCTGTTTGCCTATCAGACCGGCAGCCCCATCGTGAAGGCGAATGCAGTGCAAGGGCCGATTCATCCGACGCTTGGCATTGCGATGGATATGTCGATCCAGCTGAAGGCCGCCAATGGTGCGATCTGCACGCTGAGCTTGAGCTTCAATAACGATGGTCCGCTCGGCACCTTCTTCCGCTACATCGGCGATACCAACACTTACATCGCTCGCTACGACGATCTCGTAAACGGCAAGGAAGAAAAGATTGACGTGAGCAAGGTCGCGGTTTCGATGAATGGCATCGAGCTTCAGGA
>CAYMSY010000071.1:416-11977 GCA_964393195.1 uncultured Alcaligenaceae bacterium
GCCCACGGGGAGTAATGCCCATGAAGACGGCATCGAGCTTCAGGACCGCGAGTTTTTCGCAGCGATTCGCGAAGGTCGCGAGCCGAATTCAAGTGTCGCCAAAGTGTTGCCGTGCTACCGCGTGTTGCACCAACTTGAGCAGCAGCTGAGCTGATTCAGGCGCACAATCGGGCTAACAACTTTTTTCTAAAAAGCCCATTCAATAGGGGCTCGGCGCTATTTTTCACAGAAAATCGACTATTAGTCTAATTACGTATTATGCCTTCTATGGATGCGGGTTGACGCGAAAAGCTGTAAGCAAAACTGGCGACAAAAAACGATGAAGCATGGACCGGAACCGGCCACGGTGCCGGGCCGATCCAGTCTTGCTTCAGTTGCGCAGGCGTTGGCGCCGGCTATTCGACGCCATCCAGCGCGATGGTTGAACAGAACACTGGCCCCTCTGATACCCAGCCCCTGGCGGCCATCTGGTTGTAACGCGAGAGCGAGTTCGTATAGCGGTGGTTGCCGTCGTTCTGGACTACACGATTGTTGAAGGACCGGTAGATCGTGTACGGCGCGCTGGCGGGGCAGATGCCGTTGACCGGCACCGCAGTGGCGAAGTCCTCGCCTTCGTATTCAAACATCGGGTTGCCGGTGTTCATCACAAGATTGCAGTCGCTGGGTCTTCCATAGAAATGCGTATTGGAACCACCCTTGGCCGGTGGCAGATAGAAGCGGCAAATGTTTTCATAGCCCAACGGAGGCGATACCGAGGCGGCGTAAGCACTGAAGCGCGCACCGGTCCGGCGATAGATGGTCGGATAGGCATCGAGCAGCGACTTTTCAGCCGAGCGACCGGTAATGAAGTATTTGTTGAGTGCGATCACCAGATATTCCACAACTTCAACACTGCCTGGCGTGACGATTGCGCCGGTCACGTTCACGGCAACCGGATCGTAGCCATCATTGTTGGCGTAGCTCGACTCGGTAATCGCGCCGCTTTCGTTCACGATGGCGCCAAAGTAAAAGACACCCGCCGTGCCCGGCGCGTCAACGTCGCCGCTGCATGTGGTGGACTGTCCCGCACTGAGCGCCGACAAATCGCAGTACCAGCCGCTGTAAATGTCTGCGGTCGAAATGATCGTATTGGTCGACCAGTAAAACTTCACGCGGGCGCCTGCAGGGGCCGTGGCGGTCCCGCTGTTGCGTACGGTGACGCTCATGCCGGAGATGCGCTGATTGACGGTCGCCGAAAAGACCGGGATGAACACGTTGGTGATGACCAGATCGGGCAGTGCGGCGCTACCGATGATCCACGGGTTGCTGAATGTTTCCCAGTCGACAGCCGAATACCCTTCATTCAGTGATGACGCGGTGTATTCGGTGACAAACATGTACATGTACCAGGTGCCATTGGGCGGCGTGGTCAGCTGCGTCACGGTACGGTCGATCGCGGTGTATTGAAAGCCCGCATTCAATGTACCGAGCGTGGTCTGCCCGATCTTGTAGCCGCTGAATGAGCCCCCGGAATAGGTCGTTGGCAGCGCCCAAAGCTCAAGCCGGATCGTGCCAGACGTCCCACTTGCCCGGCGGTTGACCACGTTGCTGGCCTGTAGTCGCACCGTGCCGCCGGATATGGTGTACGCCCAGGTGCCTTCCAGCGAGAGATTACCGGGATTCACCTTTTGACTGTCGGCGATTGTCTCGCCGGTGCTGCGGTGCGTCATTTCCGCGCGCACGGCGCCGCCGTCAAGTGCTATCTGCGCCCACGCGGCTGGCGCCAGAAACACCAGCGCCGAAAGCATCGTCAAGGTGACAACGATCAGATGACGCCATCCGCTGGTTCGTTTTTCGTTTTTGTACATACAACCCCCTGCAAAAGAATGATTTAGAGTGCGGCCGCGAGAAGCGAACCGCCTGGGTGTGGAATGTTCAATACCCGTACTTGCGCCGCACCACAATCGTCGCAATCAGTCGACGTGTGAACATCGCTTTTTGTCCGTGAACCCACCGATCCACGAACATCCTCGCCGTACTTCAATCAACCGGATCAACAACACGATAGCCGTTACTCCTGATACAGATACAAGCTAGTTCAAGCTGGCGAAGAGCGGCATGATTGAAATCAACAAAGCACACCTGTAATAACGAGATTGGTGCCGGAGCAACGCCACGCTTTGACTGATGCAGACATCATGAGGCGATATTCATGACGTTCGCATGAAAGGTAGCCCCTCTCATGCGCCCGCGACCCACCTAGGCGCGTGGGACCGTTGCGACCGCAATCGCCTCAATCTGCCGGCGCAACCAGCGATACGCCGGATCGTTGTGATAACGGCGATGCCAGACCAGATACATCGGCATGCGCGGGCAGGTGATCGGCACTTTGGTATCGGCCAGTCCCGCGAGCAGGTGACCGCGCAGTTGCCCGGGAACCGTCGCCAGCAGGTCCGTGCCGCGCAGGAATGGCGCGATGCCGGCAAAGCCCGGCACCATCACGCGGAAGTCGCGCTTGATGCCCTTCGCGGCGAGCCAGCGGTCCAGGTCCAGCGGCCGCTTCGGCTCGTACATCACGGTCACGTGTCCCGCGTCGAGCCATGCCTTGCGTGTGACCGGCGCAGCGCGCATGGCTGGGTCGTAGAAGACGCGGTAGTCATCCTCGAACAACCGCTTCTGCACGATGTCGCTGCCGTCCGGCGGACGTGGCGTAATCACGAGCTGACAGTGCTCGTCACGCAGCATGTCGAGCGTTGGTATGCCGGATGGAATGATGCGCAGGATGACGCCGGGTGCTTCCTCGCGCAGCGTCCGCGCCAGCGCAGGCAACAGCAGATCACGCTGAAAATCATTGGCGGCGATGGTGACCGTCGCCTGCCACGTCGCTGCCGACCATATCGGTGCGCGGCCGAATATTTCCAGCTCGCGCAGTAGCGTACGCGCATGGCCGGCGAGTGCAATCGCGTGCGCGGTGGCAACGATGCCGCGACCCGACTTCACGAACAGGGCATCGGTCGTAATCTGGCGCAACCGCTCGACGGTGTGACTGATCGCTGACTGGGTGACGCCCATTCGCGCTGCCGCCGCAGTGATGGAGCGTTCCTCCACCACCGCAACCAGTACGGCAAGCGCTCTGGCGTCAAGTTGCAACCAATCGATTTTGTTCATGAGTGTAATGATGAATGAACGGTTTATTTAATGCAAGACCATGTTCAGAATGCGGTCTATTCGATGACGCCAATCGCTTCCCGGCGTCACTATTTGCAACAGGAGACCGCAATGACCCAGGACGCGCCGATCTTCGGCACGACGCTGTTTGATGGCGATCAGGCCCGCAAGGGTTACGCCCTCAACAAAATGTGTTTTTCATTCAACGATGCCGCCAATCGCGAGACTTTTCGCGGTGACGAAGAGGCCTATATGCAGCGCTACCAGCTCACCCCGGAGCAGGTCGCCGCAATTCGCGCACGCGACGTGCTGGGCCTGTTGCGGGCAGGTGGCAACGTCTACTACCTCGCAAAGTTCGCCGGCATTCTCGGGCTCGACGTCCAGGACCTCGGCGCTCTGCAGACGGGCATGAGCAAGGATGAATTCAAGGCGAAACTCGCCGCGTACGCATAAATCGGAGACAGATAGTCATGGCAAAAATAGTCGGCATGCTGACCACTTCGCACGTCCCTGCGATTGGTCGCGCCATTGCAAAAAATCTGCAACAGGACGCTTACTTCAAGCCGTTCTTTGACGGGTTCATTCCGGTTCGCAAGTGGCTGGATGAGGTACGCCCGGACGTGGCGGTCGTGTTCTACAACGATCACGGCCTCAATTTTTTCCTCGACAAGATGCCGACGTTCGCCGTCGGCGCGGCGCCCGAATATCGCAACGCAGATGAAGGCTGGGGCATTCCGACGCTGGCACCGTTTCGTGGTGAACAGGATTTGTCATGGCAGGTGATCAATCATCTGGTCAACAAGGATTTCGATCTCACCACCTGTCAGGAAATGCTGGTGGACCACGCGTTCACGTTGCCGCTCAAGTTGTTCTGGCCCGAAGGTGCGTGTCCAGTCACGACGGTGCCAGTGTGCATCAACACCGTGCAGTTCCCGCTGCCCAGTGCGAAGCGTTGCTATGCGCTTGGCCAAGCCGTCGGTGACGCCGTCCGTGCGTGGGACAGCGACAAGCGCGTGGTGATTATCGGCACGGGTGGACTGTCACACCAGCTTGACGGCGAGCGCGCGGGGCATATCAACAAGGCATTCGACCTTGAGTTCATGGACAGCCTGATCGCGAATCCGCAATGGGCGACGCAGTACAGCATTCACGAACTGGTGGAGAAGACCGGTACCCAGGGGGTTGAGCTCGTGATGTGGTTGGCAGCGCGCGCGGCAGTGACCGGCGAGGTGCGCAAGGTGCACACGAACTATCACATCCCGATTTCCAATACGGCGGCGGGAATGATGGCGCTTGCGACCGCCTGACGCGGCCTGCCGTGGCCCTGGCAAGCGACGTCTTTGCCCGAAGCTGCGACGACCGGTCGCAGCGGAGGACGAAACAGTATGGCCAATGTGGCCAGTATGGCAGGGGGAAATTGGTCGGGGTGAGAGGATTCGAACCTCCGGCCTCTACGTCCCGAACGTAGCGCTCTACCAGGCTAAGCTACACCCCGACAGGTGCCCGACACACCGTTTGGGTGCGCCGGAATCGAATCAAGCATTGCGCTTGATTGCGTAAAAACATAATTCTAGCATCCACTTTTTAGCGATGCTTTCCGGCAGGGCGGAGAGCTCGGCTGCCGCTGCGGCGGCCTCGCGGCGGGCACGGTCAAGGCTTTCGTCCAGCGCGCCGCACTCCTCCAGCGCTTCCATGACCTGCTTGAACTGCGCCGGTTCCACCGCATGCGGCTTGGCGATCACCTCGCGTACGAGGGCCTTGCCGTGCTCGCTGCCGCGTTGCAGCGTGATGATGATCGGCAACGTCAGTTTGCCTTCGGCCAGATCATCGCCAAGACATTTGCCGAGGCTCGACGCGTCGCCGCGATAGTCGAGCACGTCGTCGGCGATCTGAAAAGCCACACCGAGCCGCCGGGCGTATTCCGACAATGCCCGTTCGGTGGCCGCATCGGCGCCGGCAGCGATGGCACCCAGCGCGCCGGCTGCCTCAAATAATTTGGCCGTTTTCGCCTCGATGACCTGCATGTAGTCATCCTCGGTCAAATCGAGCTTGCCAAGCGCCATGAGCTGCATGACTTCGCCTTCGGCAATGCGGTTGGTCGCCTCGGCCAGAAGCTCCAGCACCCGCATCCTGCCGGTGCCGACCATGATCTGGAACGCGCGGCTGTAGAGGAAATCACCGACCAGCACGCTGGCCGCGTTGCCGAATTCGGCATTGGCGGTCGCCCGTCCGCGGCGGAGGTCGGACTCGTCGACCACATCGTCATGCAGCAGCGTGGCGGTGTGGATCAGCTCGACGGTAACGGCAAGATCGACCACTTCAGGTGTCGTGGAGTCCGCGCCAAGCGCCTGCGCCGAAAGAAACACCAGAAGCGGCCGCAAGCGCTTGCCGCCGGCGGAAACGATGTAGTCGGCGATGGAGCGGACCAGGGACACGTCGGACGCCAGGGTGGCCTTGAGTCGGGCGTCGAGCAGTTTGAGTTCCGGGGCGAGATGGGACTGGAGGCCGTTTGCCTCATGTTTGTTGCGCTCTGAACTCATTTTGAAATTGTAGCTACCGCCGTGCCCACGGCGATTGACGCGGCCAGTATTGGTCGGTCGGCGCGCGCGATCCGCCGCCGCAAAACCTCGGCGAGGCGGCAGCGCGGCGATTTTAGTGGACGCAACAGCAGAACAGCTTTTTGCTGAAAAGTCCATTAATAAGGGCTTGCGTGAAATATTTGCCAAAAGTCGACTTAGTGAGAAATGGCATTGTGAGCCGCACGGAATAATGGCTTAAGCGAAAAGCTATATACATTTTATGAGGCGCTGACCGGCGCAATCCGCGCCCACCCGGGCCGCCACTTGATGCCGGCTACGGAGAGCGCTATAATTTTTGGCTCTTCGCGGGCCTCAGGGGCCGTCGGGGAAATCAATTAAATCAAAGGTTTGTCAACAATGTATGCGGTCATAAAAGCCGGCGGGAAGCAGTATCGTGTTTCCGCAGGCCAAAAATTAAAGGTAGAACAGATACCTGCAGACATCGGCGCAACCATCACGTTTAGCGAAGTGCTCGCCGTAGGGTCGGGCGCGGATGTGGTGTTTGGCGCGCCTCTGGTCTCAGGGGCTAAAGTCGATGCAACGGTCGTCTCGCACGGTCGTGGTGAAAAGGTCACCATCTTCAAGATGCGTCGCCGCAAGCACTATCAGCGTCATGGCGGTCATCGTCAGAACTTCACTGAGGTCTTTTTCTCGGCCATTTACGGTGCCAACGGCACTGAACTTGCCAAGGCAGACGCTCCAGCGGTTTCCGCGCCGGTCGCCCTCGCGGCATCGGGTGCAGCGGTTGCAGCAGCTCCGGCCAAGAAATCGGCCAAGGTTCGCGGCAAAAAGCGCGACGGCAGCGACGATCTTGAACTGATCGAAGGCATTGGCCCGAAGATCGCAGGTCTGCTCAAGGATGCTGGCATCAACACGTTTGATGCACTGGCCAAAGCACCTGTCACGAAAGTACAGGAAGTGCTTGAAGCCGGCGGCAGCAAATTCAACCTCGCCAAACCGGAAACCTGGGCAGAGCAGGCAGCGCTTGCCGCCAAGGGTGACTGGGCAGCATTCGACAAGCTCACGGAAGAGCTGGTCGGTGGCGTTCGCAAGTAACAGGAGTCAAACACCATGGCACATAAAAAAGGCGGCGGATCAACCCGCAACGGTCGCGATTCCGAATCGAAACGTCTGGGCGTCAAGTCCTACGGCGGCGAACTGATCAACGCTGGCACCATCATCATCCGTCAGCGCGGCACCACGATCCATCCGGGCGTGAACGTTGGCATGGGCAAGGATCACACCCTGTTCGCCACGACCACCGGCACCGTTCAATTCGTTGTCAAGGGCGAAAAGAACCGCAAGTACGCGAACATCGTTCCGTTCGTTGCAGCGGCCGAGTAGCACGCGCTTCGCGCAATTTGCGCCTAGTAAAAAAAGGCACCTTCGGGTGCCTTTTTTATTGCTCGCGAAAAAGAAGGCTCCTTACCGCCGCTCAAGCCGGTAAAGCATGATCGCGCCTGCCGACAGGAAGATCAGCCCCGGCAGCACGGCACCGAGCACCGGTGGCCACTCGTGCAGCAGCGCCAGATACGAAAACAGGCGGTTGAACACGATGAACACCAGCCCGAGCAGGATGCCGACGAAGATACGCGTACCGATGCCGCTGGAACGTTGCTGGATCTGCGCAAAGGGCAGCGCCAGCAGCATTAGCACGCAGGTCGCCAGCGGATAGAAAAACTTGCCCCACAGCGCGACCTCAAAACGTCGCGAATCCTGTTTGTTGGCCTGAAGATGCGCGATGTATTCCCACAGCCCCGAAATCGACAGCCGTTCCGGTGCGACCTGAAGTACGGACAGCATATTGGGCGTCAAGACGGTGTTCCACACCAGTTGCGCATGCTGCTGCACCGCAATCGACGGTCCGAACGTTGTCTCGGTGACACGATCAAGCTTCCACTGCTGTCCGCCATCGAAACTTGCCGCCTCGGCGATCAGCGTCCGCCCCAGATGCGTGCTGTCGTTGTACTGGAATACACGCACTGTACGCAGCGACCCGTCCGGCAACACGCTGCCGATGTTGATGAACGTGTTGCCATCCTTGAACCAGAAACCGGAATCGAACGCACGCGCCACCAGCGGGCGCGCACCGGAAAACGCGCGCACGCGAAGTACCAGCTGTTCGGCCCGTGGCACCACATACTCACCGACCACAAAGACGGCGCCGGCAATGACCAGACTAACCCCGAGCAGAACACCTGCCATTTGCAGAACCGACACGCCGGACGTCCGCATGACGCCATATTCGCTATTGCTCGCGAGCTGCGCGAGCGCAAACAGCGTACCAATAAGCGCCGCGATGGGCAGAAGTTCATAAAGGTGGCCCGGAATCGTCGCTGCCACCAGCACCAGAAATTGCGCGGTGTTCAGCGCACGCAGAGAACCCAGTTCGGCGAGCAGGTCATAGAACACCCACAGCATCAGCAAGCCTGCCAATACCATCAGTGCGGACAGCGCAACCTCGCGGGCGACGTAGCGGCTCAGGGTTTTCATGCCGATGTGCCGCGGTTGATTGTGCGTCGCGAGCCAAATACAGCGCCACGATAGCGGTGATAGAACACCCCAATGACGACGCTGGCGAGCAGGGTATGAAAGACCACCAGAGCCACCGGCAGGCTGATCGCCTTCTTGTCAATCTGCGCCTGCATGATGTTCATGAGGTTGAGTGAAATCATCAGCAGCAGGATGGCGATGATCAGGTTGACCGAACGGCCCAGGCGCGGGTTCACATAGGCAAGCGGGATCGCCAGCAGCGCCAGGGCAATGCCGGCGAGTGGCACCGAGAGCCGGTAGAACACCTGACCAAGGCCCGAGGGTGTGCCCTCCCGGATGAGCGTGACCGTGTCCTTGGCGCGCTCTTCAAGCGGGTCATCGGTCACTTCGTTGCCGGTCATGCGCACACCGTAGCGCTCGAAACTCGCGAGCTCGTACTCGTTGGGGCCGGACGTTGCGCTGATGCGTTTGACCCGATTGCCGTTCTCAAGAATCACGTAGCGGTCGCCACTGGCGTCCTGATACAGGAAGCCCTGCTCAGCACGGGTCAGCCACTGACCGTTGGGGTCATCGGCGAACACAAAAACGTTCTTGATCTTGCCGTCGATGAGATTGACGCTTTCGACGAAGTAAACCTGCCGAGTCTTGCGCAGCTCCTGAAAGATGCCGGGAGCGAGCACCGACAGCTCGTCACGCGCCTCAAGAATGCGACGATATTCGATTGACCGACGCTCGGCCCAGGGCGAGAGGATCGTCGACAGCACCAGCGCGATGACGAGCAACGGCAGCGCAAAAGTCAGCACCGGCCGAATCCATGACATCAGGCTTTGCCCGCTGCTCATCCAGATCGCCATTTCGCTGTCGCGCCAGGCACGCGACAGGGTCAGCAGGATCGCCACGAACATGGCAATGACGATCAGCGGTGGCAATTGCGAAATCAGCCGAAAACCGACCAGCGGAATCAGGCCATCCGTCGGCAATGACCCGGCCGACGCCGCCCCAATCAGCTTGATCAGGAATTGGGTGATGAGAATCGCCACCAGCACCACGAATACATAGATCGCGTTGGTCGTGAGCTCGCGCAGCAGTGCGCGTCGGAAAATCATTGGCTGGATACCTGAGCGAGGCCTGGATGCAGGCTTTAGCGATAATTACAGAGTTTACCCACTCATTCATTGAGAAAAGAATCATGATCGACTTTTCCCTTCGCGCAGACCATCCGTTCAACACAAAGACGGACGTGGTTGCGGTTGCCGTTCACGAAAACCAGAAGCTTTCGTGGGCCGCACAGGACATAGACAAGGCCAGCAAAGGCGCGTTCACTGCGGCGCTCAAGGCGGCATCGTTTTCCGGGCGCTGTGGCAGCGTGTTGCCGTTGTTCAATCTGCCCGGCGTTGCCGCCAGCCGCGTGCTTGCCTACGGCGCCGGCGCTGACAAGGCGCTTTCCGCAAAAGACGCGCGCGGAACCGGCAAGTCGCTCGCCGCTGCGGCTGTCGAACTGGATCTCGCGGAACTGACCATCTTCCCGCTTGGCGAAGGCGCCGTCGACGCGATGCAGCAGATGGTGATGGGGGTATCGGATGCGACCTATCGCTTCGATGAGACCAAGGGCGTCAGCGCCAAGGCCAAACCCAGCCTCAAGCGTGTGCGCTTTGGTATGCCCGAAGCCGCCGCCAAGGCAGCACCCGCCGCGCTGAAAGCCTCGGTGGCCACAGTCCACGGCATGGAATTCGCGAAATACCTCGGCAACCTGCCGGCCAACCACTGCACGCCGACACGGCTCGGCGAGGAGGCGAAAAAGCTCGTCAAATCGCATGGCCTGAAAGTCACCGTGATGGACCGCAAGGCCATCGAAAAGCTCGGCATGGGCTCGTTCCTTTCGGTGACCAATGGCAGCGATGAGCCGCCGCGTTTCATCGTGTTTGAGTACAACGGTGGCAAAAAAGGCGAAGCGCCCACCGTCTTCGTCGGCAAGGGCGTCACCTTCGACACCGGCGGCATTTCGATCAAGCCGGCTCCGGACATGGACCACATGAAGTGGGACATGTCCGGCGCCGGCACCGTGTTTGGCGTGATGAAGTCGGTCGCCGAACTGAAACCGAAGCAGAACATCGTCGGCCTCGTGGTCGCCTGCGAGAACCACATCAGCGGCAAGGCAACCAAGCCGGGTGATGTGTTCAAGAGCATGAGCGGACAAACGATTGAGGTGCTCAACACCGATGCCGAAGGTCGCCTGATCCTGTGCGATGCGCTGACCTATGCCGAGCGCTTCAAGCCGAAAGCCGTGATCGACATCGCCACGTTGACCGGCGCCTGCGTCGTCGCGCTGGGTAGTCACAACGCCGGCATCTTCTCGAACGACGACAAGCTCGCCGACGCGATCATCGCCTCGGGCAAGAAGATGAATGACCGCTTCTGGCGCATGCCACTGGAAGAGGATTATCAGGAGGCGCTCAACTCCAACTTTGCCGACATGGCTAACGTCGCCGGTCGCGAAGGCGGTGCGATTACTGCGGCGTGCTTCCTGTGGCGCTTCACCAAGAAGTACAACTGGGCGCATCTCGACATCGCGGGTGTTGCCTACAAAGGGTCAGGCAAGGAGAAGGGCTCTACCGGTCGCCCGGTGGCTGCACTGGTGGATTACGTCCTCAGCAACGAATAGCGTGCACGTCGGGAGCCCTCGCTGCGCGTTGCGCTCCCGAATACCGCGATGACCGAAATCAATTTCTACACCGCTGTTGCCAATCCGCTGGTTGCGGCGGCGCGCTTGACGGGCAAGGCATTCGCGCAGGGCCGGCGCGTGCGCGTGCTGACGCCTGACGCCGTGGCCACACAAGCGCTTGGCAAGATGCTGTGGGAGTTGCCGGCGGAGAGTTTCGTGCCGCATGTGATGCTCGGGTCGCCGCACGCGGGCGTGACGCCCATCATCGTCGACCACGTGACGATGCATGACGGTGTCGCCGATGTGCTGATCAATCTGGGTACCGAACCACCATCCTTCTTCGCTCGCTTCGAGCGCTTGTTCGAGATCGTTGGTCAGGACGATGTCATGGCCGAGGCCGGTCGCGAGCGCTGGAAGTTCTACAAGGCGCGTGGCTACAACATGACGCACACGGTGATGGGGCGAAGTTAGCGTTGACTGGTAGAGCGAGGGCGAGTTTGCGCGCATAATGTTGCGATGAGCTCCACCTCCGCCAAAGATCTGCTTGCCCAGGCCGACCGTTTGATGCGGCAGCGTTCGCCTGAAGAATTGCCGGTGTTGACCGATCTCGTCATTGAGGAGATTGAAGCACCAAGCCTCGAGTTTCGTTCAGACGCAGGTAACCTCGCAGACGCGCGTGC